>CAIOCH010000628.1 GCA_903856525.1 uncultured bacterium
GGAGGCACTTGCCCTCGATGACATCGCCTTCCTTGCGGGTCTGGAGGATGGTCTCCCAGCCGCGGATGCGGTCGGCCTTGCGCTTGGAGAGGCGCACGCCGCCGGTCTCGTCCTCGAGGCTCTCGAGCAGGACCTCGACCTCGTCGCCCACGGCGACGTCGGTGTCCTCGAACTCGGCGTGGTCGATCAGACCCTCGCTCTTGAGGCCGACCTCGACGACGACATGGTCGCCGGAGAAGCCGACGATGCGACCCTTGAGGATGCTGCCCGGCGCATAGGCGCTCACTTCCTTGGAAATGACGCTGTCCATGTCGCCCGTTGCGACGCTGTCCATGCCGGCCTCGCGGAGCATGCGCTCCACTTCGCCGTCGCCAAGCTTGAGATCCTCGATCAGGTTGTAGTCGACCATGGTGTGTTGTGTTCCTGCGCGGCGGCAACAAGCCGCAGCGTGTCGCGATGCGTGCACCGGGTCGGACGACCGTCCGATCTTGAATCCGGGAGTCCCCGACGCGACTTCGGGGGAAACGACGAAGATAGCACGCCGCGCGCAACGCCGCGAGAGGGATGGATTTCCGCGCGCGGAGCAGGGGTGGCCGCGCGGTTATCCGCCCTATGCGAGCGAGGGCGCACCCTCTGCAGGTGGCGCAATGTCCTTGCGCATCGCCATGAAGCCGAGCACGCCGATGGCGTTGATCACCGTGCAGATCACCAGCACCAGCGGCGCATGCCCCTTGGGCGCCAGCCACTGGTGCAGCCCCCACGCCGCGATCGGCGCCAGGATGCCGCGGATGCCGTTGAGCGTGACATGCACCGCCATGTACTCGGCGTCGCGCTCGGCGGGTGCGAAGTCCTGGTGCCCGAGGTTCCACGCGAGCGTGCCGCCCGCGTAGCCAACGCCCAGCAGCGCGGCCCCGAAGTAGACCAGCTCCACCGAGTGGAGGTACGACGCAAGCGTGATGGCCGCGCTTGCCGACACGAAGGTCCACCCGTGCAGCGAGCGGAAGCGGATGATGTGCGTGCGGTCCATGTACCGCGCCCACATGGGGATCGCCAGCGGCATGATCGCCAGCGGCACGATGGTGTTCACCAGGATGCCCTCGGTGTAGCCCATCCTGAGCTCGTCGGTGACCACGAAGGTCATGGGCGCGCCCAGCATCAGGTTGCCGAACCCGAAGATACTCATCCACCACATGAACCGTGCGTACAGGCGGTCCTCGCGCAGCAGCGACACCATGGCCATCGGGTTGACGCCATCGCCCGGCTTGCGGCCGTCGAGCTCCGCACGCTGCAGCTGCCGCGCCCGCCGCAGGCGGACCTTGCGGTAGATCTGGTTGCCGATCAGCCCGAACACGGCCAGGGCGGGGAAGAGGTAGTGGTAGTTGTCGGGATCCCAGTCCATCGCCGTGCCCACGGCGAATCCCGCCGCGGCGAGGAAGAGGCTCTGCACCGTGGCCAGCTTGCCGGCGATGGTGGCGCGGTTGGCGTTGGGGTAGTTGTTGCGCCACACCGCGGCACGCACGGTGATCACGCCGGTCCAGGCCGTGCGGGCGAGGCCGAGCGCGACGCAGGCGGCGATCAGTCCGAGTCCGTCGCGCGGGCACAGGGCGATCGCCGCAACCATGATGCAGGCCGCGATCTGAAGCCACGAGATGAAGGCGACCTTCGGCCTTCCGCGGGCGAGGGCCCCCACACGAAGCTCGAGAGGTTGGCCACATTTGGCGCAGCCAAGGCCCATGCCGTGGCCAGGTCGAGCCAGAATGGATCGACCCCGGGCTGGCCCTCGAACGCCTTCTTGATGACGATGGCAATGGTGCCGCCCTCGATCGCCCCGAGCATGAGCGGAAGGAACGCCCACGACACCAGCTCGCGCCCGTAGGTGTGCCGCAGCATCGGCGGCAGCTTCGCGGGATGGAAGCTCGCCGCGAAGTCACCGACGACGCGCACGGGGATCAGGAGAGGCGCAAGTTCGCGCATGGGGGGGAAGGGGGATAGTAGGCGGTCCGACACACGGCGAGCGCACGATGTCGTAGTCGTGATCAAGCCACGACGACGCAGTCGTGATCAAACCACGACGACGTCATGGTCCTTTCACGACGAAGTCACGCCCCACGCACAACGGCCGCGCATGGGCGCGGCCGTTGTCGGTGTTCAATCGGATTCTGTCGTGACGGGGCGGGTGCAACAGGATCGGCGGAAAGCCGAGGCCCGTGGCGCTCACATCACGGGTTGCCGTTGGTCTGCATGATCGGGTACGGGCTGAGCGGACGCGGCTTGTCGGTCAGCCACACGCGGCCGAGGTCCGACCACGCGCCACGGAGGTCCTGGTCGCGGTTGACGGCCCAGTCCATGTACGCCTCGTCGCGGGTCTGCGCCGTGTTGTAGAGCTCGGGCGAGAGATTGTGCTCGAGCGTGGCGAGGTCGGTGCGGTAGTTGCGATCCGGATCCGGGGTGCTGCAGCCGGAGAGGGCGATCACCGAGCCAGCGATCGCGACGGCGAGGGCGGCGGTGGAAACGGACGAGCGGGCGGTCTTGAAGGACATGAAGATCTTCCTCTTTGGAACGCGCATGATGGGCGAATCCGGTGGCGTTGTCAATCACCTCGGAATCTTCGGGATACACTCGCTCCGCCACGCCCCGCGACCCCCTCGGGCAGGCTGCCAGGCACATCGCCTCGAACCTTGCTTGAACCCTAGGGATCGACGTGTACTGCGACGAAGATCAGGCCTCCCTTGCGGGCTTCCCGCGCTGAGTGGAAGATCGGGATCGATGGTCGTCGAACCCACCTTGCAATAGGGTTCGAGCGCTCGTCCCTGGCTGGCGGCGGCGCCGCAAGGTGTCTCTGCATCGGCCGTTTCGGCCGCTTTCCTTCCCGACGGGGTCGCGGGGCGTGACTCCACCTCGCGGGGCGTGACTTCCCCTCGCGGGGCGGATCACCGCAGTCGCCAGCGGCGAACGGGTGGCTCGGTGGCGATGCGATCGACCTTGAGCGGCACTTCGATCTCGCCGGCAAACCAGGAGGTGCCCGTCGGGCCACTGGGAAGCAGGGGAGATTCGTCGGCAGGTCCGAAGTTCGCGCGCTGCGCCGCGGCGTAGTGCGCAAGCCCCTCGTCGCCGCGGATCCGGAGCGTCCAGCGCGGTCGAGCAGCGTCCGCCGTGGATGCTGCCGTGGATCCTGCCGTTGATCCTGCACTGGATCCCGCACTGGATCCCGCCACGACTTCCGCCTCGGAACCGGGGCTGTCACCCAGCTCGAACAGCCGACGCAGCGCCTCCTCGTCCTCGATCGACGGCATCCACAGCGGTTGCGTGAGCGCGGTTCCCGCGCGCCACCACATGCGGCTGGTGCGCCGCACGGCGCCGTCCTCGAGCACGTCTACGCGCACGCCGACGACAAGCCCGTCCCAGGCGGGATCGCCCAGCACGCGGTGATTGAACCGGAGTCCAGCCCGTGTGCTGCCCGAACTCCAGAGAAGCAGTCCCTCGTCGAACACGCTCCGAACCGCCTCGCGCAGCGCGGGGCTGTCGGCGGGCGTCCAACGCGGAGGTGGCACCCACTGTGTCGCCGCTGTTCCCGGTGTGTCCATCGGAATCGCCCGCACGGGCGGATAGGTCTCGAACCCGCGATCCGAGTCGGGCGACCCGATCGGCCGTTGCGAGAGCGTCAGCGTCACGGCATCGCCCGCCTTCCAGGAAGGCGGCAGCTCGATCACCAGCCCGGGAAACCGTCCGTCTGGCCGAAGGTCGCCGCGCCGCGCGTTCCCATCGGGCAAGGTGACCTCGAGGCGCCCCTCGCGAAATGGCGGCCACCAGACCTCGGCGTCGACGAGGAGCAGCGGCGCGATCGCGCGGTCGCCGAGCGTGGTCCCCGGGATGAGCCCGAGCTCGAACCGCGGCGGGATCTCCAGCAGCCGCTGCATGAGCGGGTCGCCCGGCGCGATGCGCGTCTGGATGGCCGATCCAAGGTCGCGGTACTTGGCCTGCCACTCGGCCGACGGTGGCCGCGCGTCGGCATCGCCCTCCACGAAGAGCGCCACCGACTGCCGCGCGTGTTCGTCGGTCGACTCGCCCGTGCGGATCCGATAGGCGAGCTCCCATGCGGCGGATCGGTAGCCGCCGTCGGAGAGATGCGGCGTGGCGAACAGCAGCACGGAGGTCGGCGCCATGCTCCAGAAGCCACGGTCGACAAGCCGCATGCGTGTCGCGCCCACGATCGCCAGCACTCCCACGATCGCGAGCACCGCGCGCGCGGGCTCCCGTCTCGTGCGGTGCGCGTCGGACTCCTGCGCCAGCGCGTGGCCGCACTCGCCGCAGGTCGAGGGTTGTCCGTCGCCGGCTGCGGGCCCGAGTTCGTGCCAGCACCGCGGACACCGCCGCCTTCCACGCGGCGGATCACCCGCGATCGACTTGGCCGCCACCGCGGTGCACACCACCACCGCGGCAAAGGCACCGATCGAAACGAGCCATGCGGAAAGGTCGGACACGGAGCCGATGGTACGGCCGCGCCTCGGTTCGCGTCAGCGCACGAACGCCCACTTCACGAGCTCCCTCGGCGTGGGCGGCTTGCCCTGCATGAGCACGCCCACGCGGAAGATCCGCGCCGCGAGCCATAGCATGCCGAAGGCGCAGGCAAAGCCCCACACGATCGAGGCGATCGTCTGCCATACCGGAATGGGCTCCGTGGCGGCGGTCAGCCGCAGGATCATCACGAAGGGCGTGGCGGGGGGGATGAACCCCGCGATGGTGGCCAGCATGCCGTTCGGATTCTGCACGATGGGCATCCACAGCATGAGCGGCACCACCAGCACCATCATCACGGGCCCCACCAGCGACTGCGCCTCACGGAGGTCGCTCACCGCGCTGCCCACCGCCGACATCATCGCCGCCACCATGAAGTACGCCATGATGAAGAAGACGCCCAGGTAGACGAGGTGCAGCATGGGCACGAGGTCCATCATGGCCACCGCCGACAGTCCCGCGATGCCGAGGCCGCCGTACATCACCAGCATGACGGCGCTCACCGCGGAGTAGCCGAGGATCTTGCCCGCAAGCAGCTGCATGGGGCTCGCGGCCGCCAGGAGCACCTCCATGACCTTGTTCGACTTCTCCTCGATGGTGGTGGTCAGCAGGTAGTTGGCGCTGGTGAACACGCAGATCCACAGCAGGAACATGAACGCCGCCGGCACGATGAAGCGCAGCTCGGTGTTCTCCTTGGCCTCGCTGCCCTCGGGCGAGATGCGCAGCGTGCGCGGCGCGGGCTGCTCCGCCAGACGGTCGAGCAGCGCCTTGTCGACGCCGCTGCGGGCGACGCGCTCCTCCTCCACGGCCTTGCGCAGCGCGCGGGAGATCTGTCCCACATGCTTGGGCGAGAGGGAACTCGGGATGTAGAGCTCGAACTCGCCCGCGTCCTTGGCGGGATCCAGCGCATCGGCACCGATCGCGGCGCCCGCGATCAGCGAGCCCTTGGCGAGGAGCGCCTTGAGGCTCTCCGCGGTCTCGCCCTCGGCGGGCGCGCGCCAGGTGACCTCGATGCGCTGCTCCTCCTGCTGGCCGAGCTCCGCAGCCGCCTCGAGGCGGGAAGCCGTGTCGGTGGCGGGATTCTCCGCGAAGTCCGCGACCTTCTCCTGCAGCGAGCGCTTGCGCACCAGGATCTCCTGCGCGCGTGGCATCACCGTGCCCGTCGGATCGATCACCACGATCTCGCCCACCAGCGGCGGTACCTTCTCGGTGAGCAGCCGCGGAATGACCGCGATCACGCCGAACATGATCACGGGGAGCGCCACGGCGCCGAAGATGAACCCCTTGGTGAGCGCGGTGTGGCGGAACTCGCGCCAGGCGATCAGCGCGATCTTGCCGAGATACGACTGCTGCGGGCGTTCAGGCATCGATCCGCGCTCCCTTCCGGAACTGTCCGGCATTCCCCGACTGTCCGTCCGTGCCCGACGCTCCGTCGTCGGCGCCCACGAGCTCCACGAAGAGGTCGTCGAGGTTCATGCGCCGCAGCGCCACCGAGCGCATCGGCATCAGGCCGAGCACCGCCGACATGGCGCTCTCGGCATCGTGCGTATCGGCGAGGTCGATGTCGACCGTGCCGTTGTCATGCACCCGCGTGCCGAGCGCGATTCCGCTCTCCCGCACGCGCTGGGCAAACGAGGCGGCATCGCCCCGCGGCTCGCACACCAGTCCGCGGTCGTCGTGCTGGGCGCGCAGCTCGGCGAGCGTGGCGTCGAGCACCTTCTCGCCCTTGTTGATGAGCACGACCTTGTCGCAGAGCGCCTCGGCGGTGTGCATCTGGTGCGTCGAGAAGATGATCGTGGCCCCGCGCGCCTGCTCGCTGCGGATGAGGTCGGTCACCAGCCGGCCGTTGATCGGGTCGAGTCCCGAGAAAGGCTCGTCGAGGATGAGCAGGTCCGGCGCGTGGATGATCGACGCGAGCAGCTGGATCTTCTGCTGCTGGCCCTTGGAGAGTTCCTCGCAGCGCCTCTTGCCCACGCCGGGCAGCGCCAGCCGCTCCAGCCAGTCGTCGATGCGGCGGGTGAGGCCCGTGGGATGGACGCCCTTCAGGCGGGCCATGTAGCCCACGAACTCGGTCACCTTCATCTTGCGGTACAGGCCGCGCTCCTCGGGCAGGTAGCCGATGCGGTCCTTCATGGCGAGCGCGCTCGAGCCGAGCACCTCCACGGTGCCGGCATCGGGTGCGATGATCGACATGATCATGCGGATGGTGGTGCTCTTGCCCGCGCCGTTCGGCCCGAGGAATCCGCACAGCGAGCGCTCGGGGATCTCGAGCGAGATGCCCTTCACCGCCTGCACGGAGCCGAAGCGCTTCTGGACCCGCTCGATGCGCACGGCGGGGGTGGATGTGGTCGACGCCATAGGGGCGGCGAGTGTAGCGGTGCGGCGGAGGCGAGGCCCTGGTTGTTGTGGATAGTCGCGAAACAGAAACAATGGCCCCGGCCACCGTCGGCATGATGGGTGCGAACAGTGCGGGGCGTTCACCTGCCGCGCGCGTGGACTATGGCTCCGCGAGGAGATCCGCGAGGTCCACCAGGTCGGCGGGCGGCACGACCTCCTCCACCGTCACATCGTTGAACACGACCTTGGTGGCGGCGGCCATGCGGTCGTGGCGCAGCGCGCGTTCTCCGCAGAACGCCGATGCCGTGAAGCGGTAGGGGGCAAGCACGCCGTCGACATCGCGCCAGTCGTCGTAGAGCACGGTGCTGCCGGCGTGGACCTCGACAATGCGGGACTGCGAGACATCGAGCCAGACGGTGAGGCGCTGCACGCCCGTCGCGGGCGGGTAGCGCAGGAGTGCGTCGATGCGGAAGCAGTCGCGTCCCTGGCGCTGCTCGCGTCGCGTGGTGCGGGGCTCGAGCACCGAGTCGGCGTGGCGCACGATGCCCTCGTAGAGGAATCGGAACGGATCGACCGCCGCGACGATGTCGCCCGCGGCCTGCACGCGCGGAATCCGCACGTTGCGTCCCGCGCGCGGATCGGGCTCCGCGTTCGGATCGGTCTCGGGAAACCGCGACCACATGACATCGGGTCGCACGCCCGACTCGAAGCGGCGCTGGTACACCGTCGAGGTGCGGGCCGACACCGAGTCCGCCGTCGCGCGCCACAGCGCGTGTCCGTCGCGCCGCCAGACGAGCACGCCCTGGTAGCGGGCGCGGATCTCGGGGCTTGTCCCCTGCGCGGGCGTCACGACCTCGAGCGCGGCCTCGATCCGGTAGGACTGGATCGCCGCGAGTCGCTCGGGAGTCCCCAATCCGGCGGCGGCTTGACCGAGGAGCGTGCGGGCCTCGGGCAGATCCGGATTCGCAGGCGGAAGCTCGGGTGGCGGAGCCTGCGCGGGCGACGGCGTCGTCCAGGCCGAGGCGCCGAGCAGCGCGAGAGACAGGCACAGTGCGTGGAGGGTGGGTCGGTTCATGGCGGATCCTCGGGCAAGGCGACGCATCAGGGGATGCAGTTCCGCCCGTTGATACGCAGGCGAAAGGCGTGCATCGGCGCGCTCCCACTCGATCCCGCTCAATACGGTCGCGCCGGCGCCATCGGTTCGATCGCCTCGGGCACGCGGATCGCGTCCTTGGCCAGGGTGTCCACCGCGACGCGGGTGAAGGTGAGTTCGGTCTTCATGCCGCCGGCTTCGATGATGGCGGTTCGGAAGGCGAGGATGCGGGCGGGCGGCGTCTTGCCTGCGTCCGCCTCCGTAGGCAACTCCGAGGCGCGGCCCGCCGGGGGTGCGGCATCCTTCGCGCGCTCGACCTCCACCCAGTCGCGAAAGCGGATCGTCTGCGCGAACTGCTCCCGGGCGTTCGGCGCCAGATCCTTGGGCGGGGCGGGGATGTCGAGACCGAGCACGGTGAGGTCGGCCACATCGATCAGTGTGGTCCACCGGCCGGCTTCCGGCTGACCCTGCTGTCGCGGACGCATGGTGACCTTCCACGCATCGCGTCCGTCGATCGCGACCTTGCCCGCGAGCTCGAAGGCATCGAACCGCGTGTCCAGCGAGTGCACCAGCGTCTGCAGGTCGCCGCCGCCCGCCATCTCCTGCGCGAGCTTGGGATCGATCGCGCGTGCGCGGCCGGGCTCGCCCATCCAGGCGATGCCGTCCACCACGCCCATCTCGATCACGCCGCGGCCGCCCGGCATGGTCTGCACCAGCTGCCGCGCGGCGGGTTCGACGAAGCGGAACTCGATGCGCGCCTCACCCATGGCCGTCTTGGCAACCGCGACTGACTCGAAGCTGCGCATGGAGCGCCACGCCTCGCCGCCGATCCGCTCGACCGCCGCACGGACCAGGGCCGCGGGGTCGGGCGACTCCGCGGACTGTGCGGGCGCCGCGTGGACGACCGCGAACAGCGTCATGCAGGTCGCGAACAACAGGGGGAGTGAAGGGTGGAATCGGTAGCGGGTCGCGAGCATGGTGGACGTTCCGGGTGTGCGTGGGGAGCGCGGCATGACGCGAGAACCAGGCGCGGACTTCCGTCCCGCGTGAGGCAAGCACGGACTTCCCGCGCGGGCGACCGGAGTGCGGTCCTTCCCCGCGCGGCGCGGGCGCGCGGATCTCAGCGCTGGTCCGCAGATCGGCTGCGATTCACGGCTTGGCGGGCGCGTCCGCAGGCTTGCCGCCCACGGTTGCGTCGGAGCCAGCGTCTTCGTCTTCGTCCGCGGGTTCTGGCTCCAGAAGCGCCTGGACTTCCTTCGGCAGCACGAACGCGTCGGCAGGCACCGAGTCGAAGCTGATCTTCTCGAACACCGTGATGATCTTCTGCCCGGCCTGCGTGGCCTCGGTGCGGACCGGCAGCTTGATGCCGTCGAAGTCCTTGTACTCCACGAAGGTCGTCGACATCGGCAGTGCGCCGATCGAGGTCTCGACGACGGTCTCGTAGCCGCGAAGCAGATGGGTCGACTTCTCGTACCACATCGTTGCCTTGCTCGTGGTCTCCTTACTCGTGGTCTCCTTGCCATCCTCGGACTTGGTGGTGCGCTTCGCCTCGAGCTTCCAGCAGTCGAATCCGCCGAAGGCTCCCTCGCCGGCCGTGGTGACGCTGTCCCATCGCGCCATCGGATCGACATCCTTCAGGTAGTCGGCCTCGCGGGCGATCGTCTCGAGCTCCTTGCCCGTCATGAGCCTCGTGCCCTGGATCTTGTCGGACGACCAGCCGACCTTGCCGTCGAATCCCGTGCGGAACGCGCCCAGGCCCGCGAGCTCCATGGTGGTGACCATGCGGTTGGGTTGACCCGTGCGCGACACCATCGTGCCCTTCATGCCCTGCGCGGGCAGCTCGATCGTGCCCGACATCTCCATCGAGGTGCGCTTCGCCCAGGCATCCTTGCCGCCGATGACCTCGATGGCCTTGGCGATGATGTCCTTGGCTGGGGGCAGCGATGCCGCGGCCGGCTTCGCCGACTCCGCCGGAGCGGTCGACGGGGGTGCCGCATCCTGCGCGATCGCTGGAGCGGCGCCCAGCAGGCACAGCGTGAGGAACGAGCGGGTGACCAACGTGGACCGGAGGGATCGGCGGGGGTGCATGGTGTCAGGCGGCTGCGTGGGTTGGATGGTCGGAAGACGGCGCGACCACGACGGAAACGCGGGCGTTTGCCCAGTCGCGCGGCGAAGGGTAGCCGATGCGCGGAGGGCGCGGCGGAGTCACTTGCGCGGTTCGACGGTGGCGGGCGGCATCGCCAGCGGCATGGTGGCGGGCATGGAGCCCAGGTCGCCGAGCGGAGCGTTCGGCTTGCCCGCTCGGGCGGCGAGCGCGGAGCCGCGGATCCAGCGGGAGGCGGCGGCAAGCGCTGGATCCTCGCCGCGCGAGAGCTCGGCGCGGGTCGGCAGCACGTACTCGTCGGGAATCACCCCGCGCCCCTCGAGGCGGGTTCCCTTGGAGGTGACGAAGTCCGCCACCGCATGCAGGAGCACATCGCCGTTGGGGAGTTCCTTGGCCTGCGATGGAAGCGCCATGCCCGCCGATGGCTCGCCGAACACCCGCGCCCGCCCGAGATCCTGCAGGCCGCCCGCGAACACCTCGGAGGTACTGGCACTGCGGCCATCCATGAGGATCGCCAGCGGCTTGGTGGCGTACGGACGCACGCGCTTGCCCTCGGTGGAGACCTTGCGTGGCACCGCCTGGAATTCGAGGGTGTTGTCGCGGCCGAGCATGGAGCCCAGGCTGGCTGGCTCGCGCAGGAAGTGGCCGGCGATGCCCATGGACATCGCGCCCATGCCACCCGGGTTGCCGCGCAGATCGAGCACGAGGCCGTCGCACGAGCGCATCGAATCCACGGCACGGTCGATCGCCTCGGACGCACCCACCATCCAGATGTTGAAGGCGATCACTCCGATGCGCACCGGCTTGCCACCACCGGAGGCGGCGTCGATGGGCAGCTCGACGATACGCGTCTCGACCTCGACGGGGAACGGCGGCAGGTGGCCGAACTTGGTGCTGCCGAGGGCGGTCGGCTCGAAGGTGATGGTGACGCGCTGTTCCGCGCCTGAAGCATCGGCGAACACCGCATCGCGGCTGGTGCCAGCGCTTCCCGCGAGCAGTTCCGTGCCCGCAAAGGCGAGTGCGGTGCGCAGCTGGCGCACGTGAGGCGAGTTGGCGTCGCCGCGGCCGTCATGCTCCGTTTCGGCGAGTTCGCGCCTGATCGGCGCGAGCACCTCGGCGCTGCGGACGCCGTCGACCGAGACCAGTCGCCAGCCCACGAGCACGCCCGCACGCGCGCCGGGAAGTCCCGGGGAGACGCGGAGCACCGTGGGCTCGCCCTCGACGAGCGCGATGTCGATTCCAGCGGTTCCGGGCCCGCCGGCCATCACCGCGGCTTCCGTGCCCTCGGGGCTGCCGACGGTCGCATCCGGCGCGATGCCGTCGAGCCCGCTGTCGTCGGAATCGACGGTGGCCGCACCGCTCGAGGAAGCGGGCTGCGCCGCGGCCATCGTGGAGTTGGAGGCCGACACTTCGGCCGGCAGCGCCGCGGGAATGATGGTGAAGTGGCTCTGTCCCAGACGAGACAGCATGTCCATCAGCACGCCGCGGAGTTCCTCGACGTTCTGTGCCCGCGCGGCCTTTGGCCGCAGTTCGTCGCGGACAGCGTTCCAGTCCACGCCGTTGAGCGCTGGGTCGAAATGCTCGTCGCGCACCATCGTCCACACCGCGTCGAACGTCTCGACCGGCTTGACCGCGGGCATGCGGGCTGCAGCGCTGGCGCCCGACTTCGGGGCCGCGGAGCAGCCGATCGCTCCCGCGAAGGGCAGCAGGGCGCACGACGCGGCAACCAGGAGGGCGGAACAGCGACGGGTCGCACGGAAGAGCGTTTGAGGAAAGGCGCGCATCGTTTGCTCGGAACGGAATCGTAGAGTTGGCTTCGCGCCCGACGACCCGCAGGCGGCGTCCCGTGTTCGAATTCAACCGATTTCTCGGGCGTGCTCCATCCGTTCATCCGGATGAATGGTTGAAGGAAGTCGGGTGTGCTCGTATCCTGCTGGACCATGTCGCTTGCCTCATCGCGATCGCTCCTCAAGGCCCTCGAATCCCGGACCCTCGTCTTCGACGGCGGCATGGGCACCCAGATCCACGCCTGCGCCGACTGCAGGCCGAGCGACTACCTCGGACGCGACAACTGCACCGACATCCTCGTCAAGTCGCGCCCCGACATCATCCAGCGCATCCACGAGAACTACTTCGCCGCGGGCGCCGACGTGGTCGAGACCGACAGCTTCGGCGCCAACATCCTGGTGGGCCGCGAGTTCGACGAGGAACTCGCCTCGTGGACCTTCGAGCTGAA
>CAIOCH010000629.1 GCA_903856525.1 uncultured bacterium
AGGACTCGTTGATGGCTTCGCCCTGCACTCGTCGTGTATCGAGCACCGAGACGGCTGCCAGCTTGGCGACGGCACCCTCGATCTCGCGCACGCTGCCCACGCAGCGGCTGGCCACGCAGTCGATCGCGGCATCGGTGAGCCGGAGACCACGGCGCTGGGCGAACCGGCGCACGAGCGCGTTGCGGAGATCGCGGTCGGGGGCATCGACCTTGGCCACGATGCCGGCGAGCAGCCGGCTCACGAGCGCCTTGGACAGCCGGGCGATCTCGCGGGGGTGCTCATCGCTGACGATCGCGACCTTCGCGCCCATCAGGCCGACGGCATCGATCGTGTGGAGGAACTCGGCCTGCGTGGCCGTCTTGTTGGCGAAGAAGTGCACGTCGTCGATCGCCAGCAGGTCGACGCGGCGAAGGCGCTTGCGGAAGGCGTCGAGCGAACCGTCCCGCACGGCGGCGATGTACTCGTTGGTGAACTGCTCGGCGGTGACGTACTTGATCACCTGGCGCGGGGCGCGTTCGGACCGTCGGCGACACAGTCCTTGAATGAGGTGGGTCTTGCCCACACCGCACTCGCCGTGGAGGAAGAGAATCGAGGGCGCCTCCCGGGAGCCATCGCCGATCTGCTGGCTTGCCGCGAAGGCGAGTCGGTTGGACTCACCCACGACGAAGTCCTCGAGGCGTCGCAGGGCATGGTTGCGGACGGCCTGGCTGCCGGAAGATCTGCGACGGGGATCTTCGGTGAGCGGAGCGGCGGAGTCGGGCTCGCGGGCGACATGACGGGCGCCGGCCTGGTCGCTGGCTCCGCGGTCGCTTGCTGCGGGTTCGCTGATGCATGCCTCCGCGACCGTCACGTTGACCGAGGACTCCGCGCCCAAGACCTCGCCTGCCACGCGCTCGAGGGGTTCACGGAAGTTCCGGAGGATCCAGTCCCGCACGTAGGCGTTGGTGGCCACGACGGTGATGGCGGAGCGGTCCACGGAGATCGCGGTTCCATGCTCGAACCACAGGCCGAAGCGGTGCGGCCCGATCTGCTCGGACAGCCGCGCGCGGAACTGCTCGGTCCGACGCGGGTCGGCTGGCTCGGTGCGCGCGGATGACGCGGCGCGCGGTGGGGCTGGCATCGAGGGCATGGGACGACTCGGGCGAAGCTGGAAGCGGCGGCGCGATCGGGATGTCCGACGGGCCGTGGCCGCCTTGGGGGCGACGTCACAGCCCTTCGATGCAGGCATCGACGGGCACGCGGCTGTTCCAGCGTGGGGTGCAGGCAGAAGAAGTGGGTGAGCCTCCACCGACCGGGGCTCCGCAGAGGCGCGCAGGATGGCTCGTGCGGCGCTTCGGCGGTGGGGTCGGCCTCGCGAGACGGCGCCGCGAGGACCCGCGTCCCTGCGGGCTGACCGCACTGTAGCGCAAGGTCCGCTGCGTGCAAGTCGCTGTGCGTCCACAAGCGGGGCGGAGTGTGCGGAAACGCTGCAAAACAAGCCATTTGCACGCTTTCGCTCGGTTCCGCACCTCCGCGGCGGGAAGCCTGTGGATAAATCGCGGAAGACACGCGCCCGCGCCTTCGACTTGCAAAAAGTTTTTAGCCGTGCTCACCACCAAAGCGACTTGACAAGTCCTTGGGAAGCATGGCGTGCCCGCGCCGCGGCTGCACATGCCCGTGCGCGATGCGCACTGCGTGCGTCACGATGCGCGCCCGCGTCCGTGCAGCGGGCGGATGAGCGCGGCGCGCGAGGTGGTGCGGCGGAATCCGCAGGATTCGTAGAGCCTGCGCGCGGGTTCGTTGCGCGCGTCGACGGCGAGCGAGATGGTGCCGATGCGCGCGCGCGAACATGCCTGCATGCCGTGCGAGAGCAGCGCGCGGGCGACGCCCGCGCCGCGCGCCGATGGCGCGAGCCCGAGATAGACGAGCTCCGCGCTCGCCCCGTCGGCAGCGGTGTTGATGAGGCAGACGCCCTCGGCCCTGCCGTCGCGACGGGCG
>CAIOCH010000630.1 GCA_903856525.1 uncultured bacterium
ACGACGCGGTTGCCGTACTCGTCGAGCAGCCTGCGCGCGAGGCGCGCGCTCTCGGCGGGATTCTCGCGCGCCTGCGAGCGGACATCGTCGAAGAGCGTCTGCGCGGTGGGCGAGTCGCTGATCGCGGGGGTCGTCGACTGCTGCTGCGCGGACGCATCCTGTACGGAGCACCAGCCCGCGATCATGGATGCGGCGAGGAACTTCGCCGCCACGCAGGATGCACCCGGTGCGCGGGTGGTCGCAGAGGATGTTGGGGCCGGTTCAGGCACGGGGCGAAGCGTAGCGGGCGGAAACGCCCTGTGGAGGAATCGCACGGACGCCCGCGAAGATCGCGCGGGAGCCTTGCGCATCGATGCGGCGCGATGCGGGGCGCGGCGCGTGAGCCCATGCCCGCGGCGCGTGGATTCATGCCCGCGGCGCGTGGTTCCTTGCCCACGGCGCGTGGCACCAATTCCGCAGCGCGGGGCCGAGCCCCCCGCTACATTCCCACGATGCCTCGCGGAAACTTCCGTACCGTCGCCTTCGGCCGCTCTGTTGCACGTCCCGCGATGCTGCTCGCGGGTGCGCTCGCCGCGGGCTGCTCGGTGGTGAGGCCCGACGTGCGCGCGGCCGAGGCGCATGTCGCGGCGCGCGGCGACGGCACCGCGAAGGTCGACATCGTGCTCGAGCTCCGCAACGGCGGCGACACCGAGGTCGAGCTCGTGACCTACGACTACCTGATCCGTCTCGCCGACGGCAGCAGCTACGACGGACGCTGGGCGGCGCTGCGTGCGCTGCCGCCAGGCCAGACCGTCCGCGCGACGGTCCCTGCGATCCTGCCGGTGGCGAGCGCCACGGCGGGCGCGCGCTGGGAGGTCTCGGGCAGCGTGTCCTACCGCGATCCCCAGTCGTTCGCGCGCATCCTGTACGAGGCGGGCCTGCTGCGCACCGAGGCGGGCTTCCAGGGAGAGGGCGCCATCGCGGATGCCCCTGCCTCGCCGGCGGCTGCAGCCTCCGGTCCCGCAGCCGCCCCCGAATCCAGGTAACCCCGTTCCGGTCGTGCGGGCGAGTCCCGAAACCGCGCCGTATCGGCTGCGGGCGGTCTGAATTGGGCGTTTCCCCCGTCGATCGGCGCTGTTTGCGTCCGTCTTGGCAGCACGGCTTACCCGACGATGGCCCTCGGTCGATGAGAGCGTGTCTATCTCGGAGGGACACGCTGTGGCTGAGTCAGCTCTTCTCAACGACATCCTGCGGAAGGCGAACGATTTCGACGCCTCGGACGTGCACCTGGTCTCGAACCACGCGCCGATGGTGCGATCCCACACCATCATGCAGCCCATGGAGCTGCCGGTCCTGACCGGCGAGGACATGTGGCGCATCCTGGCGGCGATCACGAACGACCACCAGCGCCGCCACTTCGAGCAGCACCTCGACCTCGACTTCTCCTACGAGATCCCCGGATTCAAGCGCTACCGCGTGAACGCGCACATGCAGCGCGGCATGGTCGGCATGGCGATGCGCGCCATCCGCACCAAGGTCCCGCCGCTGTCGGCGCTCAACCTGCCCGAGGTCATCACGCGCCTGACCTACCTGCCGCGCGGACTCGTGCTCGTGACCGGCGACACCGGCTCGGGCAAGTCGACCACGCTCGCGGCCATGATCCAGGCGATGAACGAGCGCTACAAGAAGCACATCATCACGCTCGAGGATCCCGTCGAGTACACCTTCCAGAGCCAGAAGTGCCTCATCGAGCAGCGCGAGCTCGGCGCCGACATGCCGACCTTCGCCAGCGGCCTGAAGCACGCGCTGCGCCAGGACCCCGACATCATCCTCGTCGGCGAAATGCGAGACCTCGAGACCACCGCGCTCGCGATCACCGCGGCCGAGACCGGCCACCTGGTGCTCTCGACGCTGCACACCGTGAACGCGTCGCAGACCGTCGAGCGCGTGGTGGACATGTACCCCGCGAACCAGCAGAACCAGATCCGCGCCATGCTCGCGAACACGCTGCAGGCCGTCATCTCGCAGACGCTGTTCCGCCGCGTCGACAAGGCGGGCATGGTTCCCGCGATCGAGGTGCTGCTGTGCACGCCCGCCGTGCGCAACATCATCCGCGAGGCGCGCACCTACGAGATCCCGAACGTCATCGAGACCAGCCGCTCCATCGGCATGACCACGCTCGACAACGCCATCGCGGAGCTCTACTTCAACGGCATGATCTCGCGCGAGGACGCCATCGCGCAGGCCGCGTTCCCCGACAAGCTCGACCGCACGCTCGCGGCCTAACCCCGGACGGACCACACGATGGCTACGCAGCACTACCGATTCCAGGCCCGAAACGAACGAGGCGAACTCACCTCGGGTGTCCTCCAGGCGGAGAGCGTCGCGGAGGCGGCGCAGCTCCTGCGCGCGCGCGGCGACCACGTCGTGCAGCTGGTGCCGCTCGCCGCGGCCGGCGAGGACTTCAAGGCGGTCCTGAAGAAGCTCAACTACTCGTCGGGCCCGGCGCCCAAGGACATCCTCGACTTCACCACGCAGCTCGCGGTGATGATCCGCGCGGGCATCTCGATCCGCGCGGCGCTCGAAGGCATCTCCGAGCAGGTGCAGAACCAGAAGTTCCGCAAGATCCTGCTGCAGATCAAGAGCGACGTGGAGAGCGGCAAGCAGTTCTCGGAGGCCATCGCGCGCCACCCGAAGCTGTTCGGCCCGCTCTACGTGAACATGGTCAAGGCATCGGAGATGTCGGGTTCGTTCGCCAAGATGCTCGACCGCATCGCCGCGTACCTGACCCAGGAGATCGAGACGCGCAAGATGGTCGTGGGCGCATCGATCTATCCCGGCATCATCGCCCTCATGGCGATCTCGACCACGGTGTTCCTCCTCACCTTCGTGCTCCCCCGCTTCGCGGGCGTGTTCAAGGGCAAGGAGGAGGCGCTTCCGGCGCCCACGCAGTTCCTCATGGGCCTCTCGTCCTTCATGGTCGAGTGGTGGTGGGCGCTGCTCGCGGGCGCGGTGGTGGGCGTGATCGCCTTCCTCGGCTTCATCCGCACCGAGATCGGCGGCCTCTGGTGGGACCGCTTCAAGATCTCGGCGCCGATCGTCAAGCGCATGTTCCGGGCGCTGTACATCAGCCGCTCGCTGCAGACGATGGGCGAGCTGCTCAACGCGGGCGTCCCGATGCTCGACACCATCGCCATCACCGGCGACGTCTCGGGCAACCGCCACTACAAGCGCCTCTGGCGCTCGGTGTACGGCGCGGTCAAGCAGGGCAAGAAGGTCCAGTCGCAGCTGCAGCGCAGCCCGCTGCTCCCGCGCTCGGTCGTGCAGATGATCAGCGCCGGCGAGGAGTCGGGCAAGCTCGGCGAGGTGCTCGACGAGATCTCGGTCTTCTACGCCTAGGCGCTGAAGGACGCGATCAAGGCCGTCACCAGCATGATCGAGCCGATCATGATCGTGGTCATGGGTTCGGTCGTCG
>CAIOCH010000631.1 GCA_903856525.1 uncultured bacterium
AGTCGACGAGCTTCTGCTGGCGGTCGGTCTCGATCCGCTCGCCGTTGGCGAAGAGCGACGCGTCGGCCTCGGCCGCGCCCGACTTGCGGTCGCGCACGTAGTTGGCCACGCCGGCGCCGCAGAAGAGTCCGTCGAAGATGCACGAGAGCAGCGCGTTGGCGCCGAGGCGGTTGGCGCCGTGGTACTGGTAGTTGGCCTCGCCGAAGGCGTAGAGGCCCTCGATGTTGGTCATCATCGAGTTCGGCGCGCCGTACACCAGGCCCTTGCCGTCCGGCTTGGCGGTGTAGGTGGTCCAGAGTCCGCCCATCGAGTAGTGGACGCCGGGGAAGATCTTCATCGGGACCTCGGCCGGGTCCTCGCCGACGAACTTGCGGTAGATCTCGATGATGCCGCCGAGCTTGCGCTCCATGTACTCGCGCCCGAGGTGCGTGAGGTCGAGGAACACCATGTTGCCGCCGCCGACGCCGAGGCCGTCCTTCACGCAGATCTCGAAGATCTCGCGGGTGGCGATGTCGCGGGGCACGATGTTGCCGTACTTCGGATAGCGCTCTTCGAGGAAGTAGTAGCGCTCCGCGTCGGGGATCTGCCGCGGGTCGCGGTTGTCGCCCTTCTTGCGCGGCACCCACACGCGTCCGCCTTCGCCGCGCGCCGACTCGCTCATCAGGCGCAGCTTGTCGGCGCCGGGGATGGAGGTCGGGTGCACCTGGATGAACTCGCCGTTCGCGTACCACGCACCCAGCTGGTAGCAGCGGCTTGCGGCGCCGCCCGTGCACATGACCGAGTTGGTGCTCTTGCCGAAGATGAGGCCGTTGCCACCGGTCGCCATCACCACCGCGTCGGCGCGGAAGGCGCGGATGGTCATCGTGCGAAGATCCTGGGCCACGATGCCCTGGCAGACGCCGTTCGCGTCGAGGATCGGTCGCAGGAACTCCCAGTGTTCGTACTTGGTGACCTTGCCTTCGCTCTCGAAGCGGCGGGCCTGCTCGTCGAAGGCGTAGATGAGCTGCTGGCCGGTGGTCGCGCCCGCGAAGTGCGTGCGCTTGTAGAGCGAGCCGCCGAAGAGCCGCAGGTCGCGCTGGCCCTCGAGCGTGCGGTTGAACGGCACGCCCATGCGGTCGAGGAGGTCGATGATCTTGGGCGCCCAGTGCGCCATCTCGTAGACGGGCGGCTGGTGGGCGAGGAAGTCGCCCCCGTAGATCGACTCGTCGAAGTGCTCGTACTCCGAGTAGCCCTGCTGGCGGGCGATCTCGTTGCACGCGTTGATGCCGCCCTGCGCGCACACCGAGTGCGAGCGCTTGACGGGCACGATCGAGAAGAGGTCGACGGAGGTGCCGGCTTCGGCGATGCGCACCGCGGCCGAGAGGCCTGCGAGTCCGCCGCCGACAACGATCACGCGACGCTTGGTGGGGGCTGCCATGGTGGGTGGGTCCGTGTTCGGAGAAGTGTGGTTCGATCAGCCGGCGCTGGGGGATTCGGCGGCGGTGGTGGCCCGCATCTTGGTTTCGATGTCCTTCGCACCCGCAGCATCCAGGGTGGCGAAGCCCACCACGGCCGTGACGCCCGCCGCGGCGAGTGCGAACCCGATGCCCGCACAGACGTAACCCCAGCGCTGCTGGGCCTGCTTGCTGACGGTCAGGCCCCAGGTGATCGCCGCGGTCCAGAGCCCGTTGGCGAAGTGGAAGACGAGGGCGAGCACGCAGACCGCGTAGAAGATCGCGTTGAAGTACGGGAAGAGGCCCTGCTGCAGATGCAGCGCCGTGGTGCTGGCCGCGTGGTTCGCGTCGAAGCCGGGCATGAGGCCTCCGTAGCTCCAGCCCCAGCGGAGGCTGGAGATGTGCATGAAGAGGAACAGCACTCCCAGGTACCCCGTGGCGCGCTGCATCGCGTAGCGCCAGTTGCCCTGGTAGCCGTAGCGCTCGGTGTTGGAGCGGCCGCTGCGCGCGAAGTAGACGCCGAGGATCGCGTGGTAGGCAATGGGAAGCCAGAGCACGAAGATCTCGATGAAGATCAGCGCCGGCAGGTCGTGGATGAAGTTGACCTCGTGCTGGAACGTGGCGACGCCGCCCGCTCCCGCACCCAGCTCGGCGTACTTGCGGGCGTTGAAGACCTCGCCCCAGACGATCGATGAGTTGGTCGTCAGGTGGGGGAGGAGAAAGACGCCGATGGGAACAACGCCGCTGAGCGAGTGCAGCCGACGCAGGAGGTGGTAGTGGCGTTCGAGGAACGGGGTGGGCTTGGATGCGTGCGCGTGCGGTTCGGACACGGTGCTCTCCGGGTCGTGGAGGGGCGGGATCTGTGGAAGTCGGAGAGTATAGAAAGTCCACCGCCAAGGTTCACGGGCGGGACAACGCGGGTCCGCGGATGCAACAACGAGCGCTGCGCGCGCGGCGGTCTGATCACGTGGGTTGAAACCCGCTGGGAGTGGATCCCGATCGTGGAGTGGGCAGGCGCCTCGACTCAGTCGGGCATAATGAGGCCGCTGGCCCCCGCGCCGCCCGCGTGCGCAGCGCCGCCGAACCCGATGGAGCCTGCGATGTCGCCGCCGGCACCCGGCATCCCCTGCATCTCGCGCTGCATCTGGGCCGCCACGAGCTTGGCCACCTGGACGAAGCGTGCGCGCAACTGCGCGAGCACCTCGTTGAGCTCGGCGGCCTCGTCGGCGGCGAGGTTGCCCTTGGTCTTCTCTTCGAGCACTCCGAGCAGGTCGATCGCAAACTGCGCACCCACCAGGTCGATGACCACGCGCCCCGTCTGCGGATCGCCATAGGCGCCGAGACCCATCATGGCCTGACTACCGAGTGTCATGATGAGCCCGCGGAAGTCGGCAGGGGGCATCTCACCCTCGCCGCCCTGCGGGGAGGTCGCGCGGGCGGCCTCCTTCTCCGCGAGACGTTCCTTCTCGGCCTGCGCCTGGGCCTTCCAGTCGGAGTCGATGTGGAGGCTGGGCGTGTCGCTGCGGCGGGTCTGATCGCTCATGCTGCGAGAATAGCGGAGCCGATCCCGAGTTGGCGGCGGATGGGTAGGATTCCGACAATGTCCCTGCACCGCGCGTGGTCCATGTCCGTCGGGAGCCCGTACCGAGGTGGGTTGATCACCGCAGGCGCGACGATCGCGGTCGTGCTCGGAGGTTGTGCCTCCAACGAAGGCTCGTTCGATCGGACGATCGCCCTGTCGGATTTCGTCCGCTCCGACGAGTCGCTGCGCGCCGCGGGTCTCGAGGTATCGACGCACCGCATGTCGACCGATGCATCGGATGTGGATGGACCGCCCGTGATCGAGGTCGTGCGGGATGGCGGCACGAACCCGGCCGATGCGCCGGCGCCTCGGCCATCCGATCGCGGGGGGACGGCGAAGACGCCGCCCACGCGAGCGCCGGATGCGGGCTCGGCTTCGGCGCAGTCCGTCGATCCCGGCGCGAACTGGCCCGTGGACGCGCTCGTGGGACAGATCAACGGCCGACCGATCTTCGCGAACGTGTTCTTCGAGCCCATCGCCGAGGAGCTTGTGGCGGCGGCATCGAATCCCGACCGAGTCGTCGGACGGCAGCAGTTCGTCGGAACCGTGAAGGCGCTCTTCAAGCGCACCGTCGACAACGAACTGATCGTTGCGGAGGCCGAGTCGCAGCTCTCGCCCGAGCAGCAGCAGGGACTGCTCGCGTGGATCCGCTCGATCCAGGAAGAGACCATCGCCGAGCGCGGTGGAAGCCGCGCGGCCGCCGAGGCGAGCCTCGCGAGCGAGGAGGACAAGTCGCTTGACGAGTTCCTGGCGCAGCGGCGCGATGTCGCGCTCGCCATGAGGCTCCTCAACCAGCGCATCGAGCCCCGCGCCATCGTGTCGTGGCGCGAGGTGCAGCAGGCTTATGACCGCGACGCCAGGATCTACAACCCGCCGCGGCAGATCCGCATCGGGCGCATCCAGCTCGATTCCGCAGCCGATGCCGAGCGCATCGCGCGCGTGGAGTCGATGGTGGCGGAGGGCAAGGCGTTCTCCGAGATCGCGCGTGAACTCTCGATCGCCGACGGTGGCGTCTGGCAGTCCAGCGATCTGCCCGCCGATGGCATCGACGGACTGCCCCTCACCGACGCGGTCAAGACGAGGATCAAGGATCTTCCCGTGGACCGCGTGAGTGCGTCGCTGCAGCAGCGTGGATTCACCAGTTGGTTCGCGGTCATCTCGATCGACCAGCCCGTGGCGCGCACGGTGTACGACCGCGAGCTCCAACTCGCGATCTCCGAGCAGCTGCGCGACATCCGCCGCGCCATCGAGCGGCAGCGCTACATCGGCACCCTGCGCAGCCGGTGGGTCACGGATGACATCAGCGCCATGGAGGAGAGGCTCGTGGCGTTTGCGCTCGAGCGCTACTGGCGCTGATCGGGCGCATCGCGGCTGCGGCGGTGGGCGAGCAGGCGTCGGCTGAGGATTCCCGGGATGTGGTCCGCGACGGAGCAGGCGCGGCCGTCTCCGCGGACGGCCACCATGTCGACTCGGATGGTGTCGGCCTCGCGCAGCGCGCGTCGGAGCCTCCCGAGCGCATCGTCCGCCACGGGGCGGCCCCCGATCGATCCGCTGTCACGGTAGCGCTCGAGGTCGAGCGCGATCCGCCAGAGTACCTCGCGCTTGCGTGCGTTCACACGGGCGAGCGCGTCCCATGTGCTCGCCGTCCGCTTGACCTCCACCACCACCACCTCGCGCCCATCGGGGGTCTGCACGAGCAGATCGGCCTCGTCGCGCGGATCGCGGGCGCTGCGCCAGTTGCGCGCCAGGATGCGATGCCCCAGCAGGTGCAGGAACCGCTCCGCAGCCCGCTCGCCCGGATCGCGGGGACTGCGACGAAGCCAGCGCGGGGCAGCACGGGCGCATTGGCGCAGCACCCATGCGAGGGCCACGCCGATGCCGTCGAGCTTGACGTGCGACGAGGTCGCGCGGGCCATGCCCGCGTAGGGGATGCACGCGGGTGGCGCGTGCGGAGGCCGCTCTGCCGGCGGGGCGTGCGATGCGGCCACGGCCGGCACGACCCCTGAGACCGCGGGCCGCGGATCGGGTCGTTCGGGTTCGAGCAGCGTGGATGGCGTGTGTGAGCGTGCCGTTGTCGGCGTTCCCGACGATGTGGGCGTGAAGCGGTGCTGCGGCATGATGCATGACCGCCGCGGCCGTGACGCGGCGCGGCGGATTCTCCTTTCCGGTGCAAGGGGCTTGTCGTGAGGGCGCATTCTCGCACACCATCAGCCGCACCTCCCGAATGCTGCTGTCGAATATTGCTGTTGGGAAAATCCCATGCAATGCCACGCCTTGCACCGGGCGGACCCACCGGGCAAAGCCGCAACCCTCGCAGCCGCGCCGCGGGAACCATGCGCGCAAAATGACCACGCCCCGCGGCGCGGGGCGTGGTGGATCCACTTGGATCGTGTTCGAAGTCTGTCGGCCCAACTACTTGGTCGCGACCGCGGGAATGGACAGGCTCGCGCCCGCCACCCACTTGTCGCCGAGCTTGATGCCGACGATGGTGCGGCCGGCGCCTGCGGTGAAGATCGCGTACAGCTTGTCGGAGCCCGCACTCGAGAGATTCGGGAACGAGTCGATCTTGTAGTACTGACCCGAGCGGTCGAGACGGATGTTGATGCGGCGGTCACCCGTACCGACCGCATGGATGTAGCCAACGGGGTAGTACTCGCGCCCGAGGTCGTCGACCAGCGCCAGCCGCGCACCGTCGCCAGCCTCCTCGCGCACCTTGTTGCGGTCGTTCCACAGGTCGATCGAGTTTCCGGGACCACGGCTGATGTTCAGGCGCACCACCTGGGTGTTGGGCGGAGCCCAGATGCCCTTGACGATCACGCCCTTGTTGCCGCGGAAGCCACCCTGCTCGTACTCGCCGATGCCCTGGAAGAGGTAGTTGGTGTCCTTCACATCCATCGCGCCGAGGTTGTTGAGGTCGGCGGTGGCAGGGGTGATGGAGTCCGTGAGCATCAGGTCGTCCGGACTGATGGGCGTGAGGTCCGTCGGCGCGGCGACGGTCTCACCCGCACCAAGGCCCTCGAACATCGCCCGCGCCTCGCTGCCCGGCGACTGCTGGTCGATCTTGGGGAACGGCAGCCGAAGTCCCATCGCGCTCAGGAAGCGCGGCGGAGCGTTGTCGAACGCGTCGGCGGGGAACACGACCGTGGTCTCGACATTGGTGGTTCCCGCAGGCGACGAGATGAAGTGGCCCGCGTCATCGAAGAGGTAGGTGCCGCGGCCGCCGTTGGCATTGGGCTGCGCCCACGCGACGGGGAACGCGATCCCCTTCTTGCCCTTGGGCGAACCGATCAGCCGCAGCTGCGACGCTGAGATGGCGAAGCCCTGTCCCTCCGTGGTTGCGCCAGCGTCGAGCCGGAGATCGACCACGTAGCCGGAGATGACCTCGCCGTTGGGCAGCGGCACATCGTTGGAGAGGATCGCGCGCGAGATCTGGATGGAGCCTGGCGCCGCGGAGGTGCGTGCGAGGCGGCCGCTGCGGGTGTAGGTGTCGCGATAGAGGCCGAACGCCTGGTGTCCGAGCTCGGGCTGCTCGCTGGCCAGGGTGGCGCGGGTAAGCGTGGGCGCGAACGATGAGGCGGAGAGCCAGGCGAAGAAGTCGCCCGTCATGAGGTGCACGGGCACCCAGAGCGCTCCCGAACGCATCTCCGGCTGCCCGCGGTTCTTGGTGGTGCGCGCGCTGCCCACCACGCCGATCAGGTCGCGCGAGCTGTGGATGTGGCCGATGCCGATGAGCGAGATGCCCACCGTGAGCACCGCCGCGGCCGCGCCGACCACGCCGCCGAGACCGAGGTTGACGACGTGCGGGAAGTTGAGGTTGTCGGGTGCCAGCTTGTCGGCGAGCACGCGCAGCACCAGCAGGTACACGCCGAACGGCAGCAGCAGGGCCGTGCCCTTGGCGTAGGGCTGCATCGGTCCGACACCGAGCAGGAGGTCCGCGGCGGGATCCCATGTGGCGAACGCGAGCACGCCCGCGGCGATCACGCAGACCAGGTGCAGCACCGCGCTGAAGAGCCCCTGGGTCGCCCACCAGTAGGCGATGAGGCCTGCGAACGCGATGACGATGATGTTGAGGATGGCTTCCATCGTGTGTTCCTTCTCCGCAGTCGCGCCAGTGGCGCCGGGCGGAGTGGGCTGTTCGTTTTGTTCCGCTGTCTTCTCACTGCACGGACCGGCTTCGGTCACGCATACCAGTCGCTCCGGCGCCGCGTGATCCGCTGCGCCGCAATCCGCTCACGCCTTCGGGGCTGCGGCAGGCTTCGGCGCGCCCGCAGCCTGCTTGGGTGCGAAGATGCGCTGCACTTCCTCGAGGCTAGTGTCGCCATCGCGCACCTTGACCAGCGCGGCCTCCTGGAGCTGCATCATCTTCTGCTCGCGAACCGCCCGCGCGTATGCCGTGCGGAAGTCATTCTCGGAAAGCAGCCGCCGCGCCTCGTCGTCGAGGCTCATCACCTCGAACACGCCCGCCTGGCCGAAGTACGAGGAACCCTGGCACACGGGGCAGTCCTCGATGCGGTTCTTGACCTGCACCTTGCCGCTGGGGCGGAAGAGCTGGACTTCCTTCCCCGAGGGGATTCCGAGCTTCTTCGCCTGCTCGGGCGCGGGCGTGAAGGGGCTCTTGCAGTTCGGGCACAGCGTGCGCATCACGCGCTGCTGCACCACCGCCGAGAGGCATCGAGTGGCCATCTTGGGATCGCCAACCGCCTGCATCCACATCGCGATGGCGGTGGCCATGCTGTCGGCGGGGATGAGCACGTAGACGAGCGGCGACTCCATGCCCATGAGTGCGGCCGCCTTGGCCGTGCCCGGCTCGGAGATGTCGCCGCAGAGGACGACGTCGGGGTCGCGGCGGATGATCTTGGTGAGCATCGCCCCGAAGTCCTCGACGCCGGGCTCGGGCTCGAACTTCTTGTGGTCGACGCCCTCCACGCGGTGCTGGACTTCGCGCTCGAGCGTCTTGACGTTGCTGGTGTACGCGTCGTGGCGGCCGATGAGCGCGTAGGCGAGGGTGGTGAGGCCCTGGCCGGAAGGGGTGGTGACGATGATCACGCCCTTGCGCCGCTCGGGCTTCTCGAACACGCGGAGCGCCTCGAGCTGCGCCGGCGCGAGGCCGAGAGTGTCGATCGACTTGCCGAACCGCGAGGCGCGGTCGAAGTCGATGCGGATCGTCTGCCCGGAGCTGGAGCCGCTGGTGGTCACCGTGAGCTCGGTCTTGCCCACGGGGCTCTCCATGCGGCAGAGGCCCTGCTGGCGGCGGCGGCGATCGGCGGGGTCGAGCCCCGACACCTTCTTGAGGAGGTCGATCGCGGCGTTTCCGGTGTCGGGCGGAAGTGGGTCGCGCTTGGCGCGCACGCCGTCCACCGTCATGGAGATGGTCACGCCCTGCTGCGAACTCGCGAGATCCACGCGCGTCGCACGCGACTCGAGCGGTCCGAGCAGCGCCTGCTCGAGCGCGAGGTAGACGAGGAGCGCCGGGTCCTCCTTCTGCGGCACGGGCTGGCGCTCGCCCTTCGCGGTGAGGAAGATGACCTGCGCACCCTTCTCGGCAGCGGCCTTGCGGCGGGCATCCATCGCCTTGGAGAACGTGTCGGTGGCGAACTTGAACTTCTCGCCCGGCGGCACCTTCTGGTCGCGGTACTTCCAGTACCCGTACATGGTGCCTGCGAACATGAGCATTGCCACGAACCAGCCGATCCAGAAGATCGGGATGAGCACGATCACGGCGAGTCCGACGAGCGCCACGCCGAGGAAGAGCGCGTTGAGCTTGAGCACCGGCAGGGTGAACCGCCGGGCGTCGAGCTCGAACTTGGCGACGAAGCGCATGTAGGGGATGAACAGCGCCACCAGCATGATCGGCTTGGCGATGCTCATCAGGATCTGCGCTTCGGCGAGCACCGGGGTGAGCATCGGGGTGATGGTCGGGAGTGTCGTCTGCATGTCGGTTCTCTGGCGGGGTCAGGCTGTCGGTACGGATGGCGTTCGCCGCTGGTGGCCCGCTCGCGCGGGCGCGGGGTCAGCCGATTCCCTTGAGGCGCATCTTGAGCTCCTCGGGCTTGGGCGTCGCCTCGAGCGCGATCCGCTGGTGGATGTAGTTGTCCTCGACGAGCTTCACCAGCGCGCTGGTGAAGTCGAGCATGCCCTCGTCGTGGCTCCGCTTGATGATCTCGAGGAGCTCGCCCTCGCGGCCCTCGAGGATGTACTTCTGGACCGCGGGGTTGTTGATGAGGATCTCGATCGCGGGAATGCGCGCGATGTGGGCGTGCAGCGTCGGGAGCAGCTTCTGGTAGATGATCGCGCGCAGGTTGTACGCGAGGAGCTTGCGGATCTGCTCGCGCTCGTTCTCGGGGAAGAGGTCGTAGATGCGGCCGAAGGTCTGCCAGGCCGAGCTCGCGAGGATGGTTCCGAACACGAGGTGGCCGGTCTCGGCGGCGCGGATGGCGGCCTCGAAGGTCTCGTAGTCGCGCATTTCGCCG
>CAIOCH010000632.1 GCA_903856525.1 uncultured bacterium
AGCGAGTTCCGGGACCGCCGACTGCATGCGGTAGGCCAGTTCGTGGTTCTTGATCGCACTCTCGACCGCCTCGGCGTCGGTCTCATGCGCAAAGGCGCTGTCGAGGCGCGCAACGAGCTGCCGCTTGCGTGCCTGTGCCTCGAGCGCCTCCCGCGGCGTCGCATCTGCGATGGCCTCGCCCACTGGCCGCATGATCGAACCCTGGTGCCGCGCGGGCAGGAACCCCGCGGTGAAGCAATCGAGGCCGCCAGGCGGGATAAGTCCGCCCTCCAGCACGACAAAGCCGGGGAGATCCTCGTTCTCGTCGCCGAGCCCGTAGGCGGTCCACGCGCCCATCGAGGGCCGGCCGGGAATGCCCGCGCCCGTGTGCAGCAGGTAGTTGGCGTTGGTGTGCTCGCTGAACTCGCTCGTCATGGAGCGGATCACGCAGAGTTCGTCGGCCACACCGCCGATGTGCGGGAAGAGGTCGCTCACGGGCAGGCCCGACTCGCCGTAGCGGCGGAACTTCCATGGCGACGCCAGCGTGTTCCCATTGTTGTTGAACTGCGTGGGCGCCGTCTTCATCGGGAACGGCTGGCCGTTCAGATCCACCAGCCGCGGCTTGGGATCGAAGGTGTCGACCTGGGACGGTCCGCCATCCATGTAGAGAAAGATGACGCTGCGGGCACGCGCCGGGATGTGCGTGGCTCCAAGGGCGCGCTCAGCGAGGATCTCGGCCGCATCCGATGCCGAGGCCGTGCGGCCGAAGAGCGCATGGAAAGCGAGGAGGCCGAATCCGCCGCCCAACGAGCGCAACGCCTCCCGACGCGAGGGCGGCACGGGCCGGAAGCGACCGCAGTGATGGTGGGTGAGGCGGCTCATCGGAGGAAGACGAACTCCTTGGCGGAGAAGAGTGCGTGGGCAAGCCCAGTGAAGGCCGCGGCATCGCGCGCGCCGGGGTCGGGCGCGGCAGCGCGCTCCGACGCGAGGAACTCCCGCGCCGCGATGCGCTCCTCGTTGCGGGGGAAGCGGGCGAACGCCGCGATCCACATCGACTCGATCCTCGCATCATCGGACGCGTCGGCTTGTGCTGCGAGCCTCCTGCCCCAGTGCGACGCGAACTCGTGCGCCAGGTCGCTGTTGAGGAGTGCCAGCGCCTGCGCGGGCACATTCGATGTGTGGCGCTTGCCGCAGGTGGTGGCCGGGACAGGCTGGTCGAATGCCTGCATGAACGGGTCGAGGAAGTTGCGCCGCACCGCGATGTACACGCTGCGCCGGCCGGCGCCATCGACGGGACCGCTCTGCCCCGGGCGCCCCCTGCCCTGCATGTGCTCGTTCAGGCGCGCGGGCACGCTCGGTCCACCGACGGCGGCGTCGAGGCGGCCGCTCGCCGTCAGCATGGCATCGCGGATCGCCTCGGCATCAAGGCGACGAACCAGCAGCGGTCCCCACGCCGTCGGCGGAAGGGAGTCGTCGTCGGCGGCCGCGCGGTAGGCGCGAGAGAGCACGATCTCGCGCACGAGCTGCTTGAAGGTGGCGCCGCGCGCGAGCTTGAGCGCGAGATGGTCGAGGAGTTCGACGCTCCACGGGGCGGCCCCCAACTGACCGAAGTCGTCGGGGGTCTCGACGATGCCGCGACCGAACAGCTTGAGCCAGACGCGGTTTGCGAGCGTGCGCCAGAGTTGCGGATTCGAGGGGCTCGTGATCGACTCGGCGAGGTGGAGTCGGCCGCTTCCGACGACGCCCGATCGCGAGCGGTTGTCGAGGAACGAGAGCGTGGCGCGGGGGACGAGTTCGCCGTAGCTCCGCGGCGAACCGCGCAGATGCACGGGCTCGTCGAACGAACCGGAGTCCTCCGCGACGAGCGCGCGGACTGGTGGCGTGCAGGCGACCAGCGCATCGCGCTCGGCGACGGCCTTCACGCGCTGCGCCTCCAGTGCGGCCGCGGAGGCGGGTGATGCAGGGGCGCCATCCGTGAGGGCCACGGTCGCACCGTCATCGTCCCACGACTCGGGCGGCGGCGGCGTGGCGTCGTCGCTTGCGAGGATCGCGTCGACCTCGATCCATCCCGCGCCGTCGTCGATGAGCTCGATGTACGCGCGCTCGCCCTGGAACCGCGCGAGGTCGAAGGTCTCGAACCGCCACTCGAAGTCGCGCGGATCGCGCGGGGGCTGCTGGGCGGGGTCGACGTCGGCGAGCCGCCGGCGCATGCCTTCGAAGAGCAGGCCGTTCTGGTCGTCGAGCCAGTAGTTGTCGATCATGAGGCGCATCCAGCTCGAGGCACCACGCACGCGCAGATGGACGAAGCGGGTCTCGATCGTGAATGCCCGCGAACGCGCGCTGCCGACGAGCCGCGTGTCGATGCGCGCGCTGTCGATCGTCCCGGTCTCAGCAGCACGCAGCGATCCGTCGGCGCCAAGCGCGAACACGGGGGAGGGCGATGGCCCGGTCGACAGATACCCTGCAGCAAACGCGTGACCCGAGCGCCTCCACGACACGCCGCCGCCGGAGGCGTCGTCGATGCACGCGACCGCGGTCGTGGCGTCCGGGCGCGCGCCCTTCGCGACAGCCCCAGCCACGAACGCGGCGGCATCCAGCGCTACCTGGGCTTCACGGGCGCGGATGGCCGCGCTTCCATCGGTGTCGAGGAATCCCAGCACACGCCGCGTGTTCCGCAGCGCCCCGGCAAGCGCGAAGTAG
>CAIOCH010000633.1 GCA_903856525.1 uncultured bacterium
GACGTGCGGTGTGCAGGCGTACCGGGGATGTTGACGCAGCGGTCGCGGTCGCCCATGCCGCCAAGGTGCGGGCGGGACGGATCACGGCGAAGCCCGTCAGGGCTGGGTCACCCACACGAAAGCCTGAAGACCCGACGAAACGCCTGATCCGCATCGATCGAGAACTGCCGCAGTCACGCGACCGAAACCCCTCCCCCATCCGCGGAACCTGCGCCCATCATCCTCCCCACGCGTTGAGGAGCAGTGCCAGGTCCGCGCCGTCCACCGTTCCATCGCGGCTGATGTCGGCACCACCGCCCGCGCTACCCCACGCGCCCAGGAGCAACGCCAGGTCGGCGCCGTTCACCGCGCCGCTGTTGTCGATGTCTGCGGGCGTGTCGATTCCCCCGCGCCAGAGCGCAAGTGCTGGAATCACGCTCTTGCCCACACCGGGACCCTGCCACGACGCGATCAACCCGGCGCCACCACCACGCTCGAAGAACTCGATGCGGATCGCGTGCCGACCCGGCGCAAGCGCGATCGAGCCCGAAGCCTCGACCATCCCGTGCAGCCCGTCGTTGTTCACCACGGTGGTGGAACCGATCTTGAGCCGCGAGCCATCGTCGGAACTCGTGAAGAACGTCCACACGCCGCCCGCAGGCACATCGATCCAGCCGCTGAAGACGGCGCCCACGTCATCGGCGCGACCACTCGCGGCGAAGTTGCCGTTGGTCGACGCGAAGTCGACCTGCGCGGACGTCGTGGTCACCGTCGGCGTGAGCGTGTTGAAGTCGGGAAGCGCGGACAGCGCGGGCAGCGCGTAGTAGCGCGCATCGAGCTGCGACTGCGCACCGACGGGATTCTCCGGCACCCGCACCGGCGTCACCGTGGGCACCACGCCCGCCACCACCGTGTCTCCCGATGCATCGCGCAGGCGGTAGGTGAAGGTGTCGTTGCCACTGAAGGCCGCATTGGGCATGAGGTAGAGCACCTGGTCGCGCCCGCCGGGGCCGGTGCCGGCGCTCACCGAGAGCTGCCCGCCGTTCGCAGTGGGATTCGTGGGGAACTCGATGGTCACCGTCTCGCAGTTGAACTCGATCTCGTTGGCGAGGACGTCGATCAGCGTGGGCACCGTCGCGGGCACCGGCACGCGGTCGACGATGGCGATCGGCGGCCGCGCGGGCCCCGTGTACTGGCACGATGCGCCGCCCAGGTGCTGCTCCATCGTGGCGATGTTGGCCGGATGGAAATGGAGCTTGATGTTCTGCACGCCACCGGCGCAGAGGTGGCAGTACGACATGATCGTGCCTGCGTCCTGGTTGGCCACGGTGCAGTCGGCGGGCGAGAGCCCGCAGCCATCGAGCGGCGGGTTGTAGTTGTGGGTGTGCGGCGCACCGAAGTTGTGGCCGAGTTCGTGGGCCACCACGATGATGTCCCAGTTCTGGCCGTTGTTGTCGACGAGCGGCGTGGGAAAGAACCCCGCGAGATTGGCCGACACGCCCCATGGTCCGCCCGAGCAGAGGCCGGGCAGGTAGGCGATGCCGCCGCCGAGGTTGCGCCCGGAGAGGAAGTGCGCCAGATCGCGCGGAATCCAGCTCATGTTGAGCGCCCAGTACCCCGAGAACTGGTCGAGCTGGTCGGCGGTGTTCGTGGCCGTCCACGGATCGGCGGCCGTCGTCCACAGCCGCGCGTACACGCTCGCCACGCGTACGTTGAGGTCGCGGGTGTAGATCGAGGTGAGCGCCGATGCGAGCGTGGCGATGTAGCCGCTCGCCGCATCGCTGCTGCCGCCGAAGCGCTGCAGGAACTCGTAGTCGGTCTCGAAGGCGATCCGCACCTGGCGGCACGGCTGCACGCCGGCGATGCCACCCTCACCCTGATCGCCTGCGGGGGCGTCGACTGGCGCATCCTCGCGGCCGCAGGTCCACGCAGGCGTCTCGATCACGCCCGGCGGGAGCGATGTCAGGTCGTACGACACCGTCGGCAGTCCCGCGCCAAACGGTCCGCTGGAGATGATGTAGGTGTGCGTGGGCGTCTCGACATAGCCGTAGGTGCCCGCATCGCTCATCGCGAGGAAGGCATGGGTGCCCGCCTCGCCCTCGATCGATCCCGCGAGGAACACGCCGCGGGCCTCCGTCGTGCGCACCTTGTCGGCGCCGCCGGCATCGCGCTCCACGACATCGATGCGCGACTCGGAGGTGAATGAATCGCTCGGACGTAGGTCGAGCATGGCCACGCGCGTGTTGCCCAGCGGCAAGGCGAGTCGTCCCCGACCAGCGCGTGCGATCTCCTCAAGCCGGGCGCGGTCGATATCGATCACCCGCGTGTGCGGCCGCGCGATGGCGGGGATGCGCACCCCCGCAGCGACAGCCGCGGCGGTCGCCCCCTTGGTGGGCGGAGCAACCGGCATCGACAGCGCCGGATTCGAAACGGCGACGAGGGAAGTGAGCAGTGCTGCGTGGAACATGCGGTTCTCGGTCCCGCGGTGCTGCGGGGCTTCGCATGGTCTACGGCACGACGAGTGCGAGTCAATGCGATTCGCCATAGAGGGCGCCAAATCGCAGCTCAGGAGTCGGATTGTGCGTCCGCTGCCGGGTCAGTTCGTCCAGTTGAACAGGATCACCGCGAGGTCGGCGCCACCGATGAGTCCGTCGCCCGTCAGGTCGTAGGGCGAGCCCACCTGGCCCCAGTTCGCGAGCAGGATGGCCACATCCTGCGCGTCCACCGTGCCGTCGTTGGTGAGGTCCGCGGGGTTGTTGGTCCCGCCGCGGAAGAACCGCGACGACGGGATGACCTGCTTCACGCCGTCCGGTCCCTGCCACGACACCACGAGTCCGGCGCTGCCCGTGCGCTCGAAGTAGTCGACCTCGAAGGCGTGCAGGCCCGCATCCAGCGCGATCACGCCCGACCGTTCGGTCATGCCGTGGATCCCGTCGTTGTCGACCACCACCACGTCGCCGATCGACAGGCGCGAGCCTTCGTCGCTCGACGTGTACA
>CAIOCH010000634.1 GCA_903856525.1 uncultured bacterium
GCACGGGCTTTGGCCAAGAGGCCGCTCGATCAGTCTCGTGAATAGACCCCTGGCCCCGCGGTGCACGATACGTGCCGTCCAGTGCCAGGCACTGCCTGGCACGTGCCGTGCACTTATGCGCCCTCCGTGGGGTCAGCCGACGGTCTCGTCGGGCTTCTCGGCGGGTCGTCCTGCCGGAGCGGGCGGCTTGAAGTCGAGTTCCTCTGCGGCGATCGGCGCATCGAAGACCGGCTCTATCTCAAACTCGGTGACGGAGGTCCATCGCTTCTTCTCTCGCATCCGCTCCAGGACCGCCGCGCCGCGCGCATCCACCGCGCGATCCGCGACCTTTGCGGGATCGACGGTCATGGTGAGCCGAACCTTGCGGAGAATGCCGTTCGCGTCGATCCAGAGCGTGAATGCGCGGTCGCCGCCGCCCGTCCCACTGACCGTCTCGCACTCGATGCCGGCGATGTTCTCGCGCGTGCCGACGGTTGCGCCCGTGAGCTCGAGCACGCTCGAGCCGAAGCGCGGACGCCCGTTGCGCTGGAGCAGCAGCGGAAGCACGATGTTGGTCGCGTTGCATGACACGCCTGTCGGACCTGCGAAGGCAAGCTCCGCGTTCGGGCCGAACTCCTCGACCTTCTTCTGAATCGCCCAGTAGCTCGACCACAGTTCGCCTTCGCGCGACCAGACCACGTAGGGCATGGCGCCGCCGGCGTGCCCGACCCGCTCGTATCGCCACAGACAACCGCCCTTTCGATCGAGCCGTGTTTCGGCGACCAGTTGCTGCATCGGCTTCGGCTTTCCATCGTCGACGACCATGAAGGATGCGATGCGCATGCGGTCGCGATAGGTCTGCGTCGACTGGTAGCGCGTGCGCGCGCGCTCGAGCAGGATCTTCGCTGCATCCGTCGTATCTTCGGGCGGAGCTTGAGTCGTCGCGCCGGCGTCCTGCGGGAGCGGCAGCGCGAACACTTGAGAGAGGCAGCCGAGTGTGAGCGCGAGCGCTGCGACGAGGGTCTTCGCGGCGAGGATCTTCGCGACGAGGGTCTTCGCGGGGAGGAGGGTCTTCATGCCGTGGCTCCGACAGAGCGGTGGAATCGCTCGGCCAGCACCACTGTAGGCGGAGGCGCGCGCCAATGAAACGAGGCGCCCCATGTGGGGCGCCTCGCGCTGAGCTTCCGAAGGAGTAGTCCGTCCTGCCGATCAGGCGGACGCCGACGCGCCACCCTCGACGTGCTTGAGGCCGCGGCGCTGGTCGCGCAGGCGGCGGCTCTTGCCGAAGCGGTCGCGGAGGTAGAAGAGCTTCGCACGGCGGGCATCGCCGCGGCGGATGACGTCGATCTTGGCGACGCGCGGCGAGTTCACGGGGAACGAACGCTCGACGCCCTCGTTCGCCACGATGCGGCGCACAGTGATCATGCGGTGGATGCCACGGCCGGTGTCGGCGAGCAGCACGCCCTGGAACACCTGGATGCGCTCCTTGTCGCCTTCGATGATCTTGTAGTGCACGTCGATCGTGTCGCCGACGCTGAACTTGGGGAGCTCGTTGGCGGCCTTGAGCTGGCCGGCCACGACGCCTTCGATCACCTGGGTACGGTTCAAACGGGCCATATCTGGATCCTCATGCGCCTTCTGGCGCGGTTTGGCCGAGCAGTCCACCCACTTCGCCTGAAGCGTGGGACCGATTGGCGCGTGCAACTTGCGCGGCGGGCTTGTTGTTGTTGGCCGCCGGCAGGGGTTGCGCTTCTGCGAGTGGAGAGTTCTGCAGGAGATCGGGGCGACGCTCGCGCGTGCGCTCGATCCGCTGCGCATCCCGCCATCGGTCGACCGCAGCATGGTCGCCCGAGAGCAGGATGTCCGGCACTTCGCGCCCGTTCCACTCGCGGGGACGGGTGTAGTGCGGACAATCAAGGAGATGTGCGCCATCGGTGGAGCGCACGCTGAACGAATCCTCCGCAGCCGAATCCTCGTGACCGAGGACGCCGGGCTGCAGGCGGGCGACGGCGTCGATGAGAACCATCGCGCCGAGCTCGCCACCGGAGAGGACATAGTCGCCGATCGAGATCTCGAGGGGCCTGAGCTCCTCGATCACGCGCTCGTCGATGCCTTCGTAGTGACCGCAGAGGAGGGTCAGGCGCGGCTGCTGCGCGAGCCATTCGACGCGCGGTTGGGTGAGCCTCTCGCCTTGCGGCGTGAGGAGCACACGGACCACGCTGCCACCGCTGGCGGCCGAGTCCTGCGACTCGGCGGCCTTGACGGCGTCGAAGATGGGCTGGCACATCATCACCATGCCTGGACCTCCGCCGAACGGCCGGTCGTCGACCTTGCGGTGCTTGTTCGCTGCGTACGCGCGGATGTCGTGCGTGTGGCACGAGATCCGGCCTTGCTCGATCGCGATCGCGGGAATGCTCGTGGAGAGGAAGCCCGTGAACAGGTCGGGAAAGATGGTGAGCACGTCGATTCGCATGGTTCGCACGCGGTTCGGGACTGTGTCACCAACGCAGCGCAGCCGCGTGTCGCGACGGCGTTCGTCAGATCAGCTTCGGTTTAGGCCTTCTTGCCCGGGGTGGGATCGACGCCGACCTTCTTGAGGAGGTTGGCGGCGGTCTCCGAGGGCTGGGCGCCGACCGAGAGCCAGTGCTTCACGCGCTCGGTGTTGAACTGGTACTGCGCTCCCGGCTTCGCGACGGGGTTGTACCAGCCCAGGTTCTCGATCACGGCGCCGTCGCGCGGGTTGCGCTTGTCCATGGCGGACAGACGGTAGAACGGAGAATGGGCACGGCCCATTCGCTTCATGCGGAGGACGACCATGTCGTCACCCTTTCATCAAAGGCAAGCCTCGGTCCCGCCCGTCGCATGACGGACTCATCAGGACTCTGACGCAGTGTGGAGCGGGAGTGACCGCCGTGCGCTGCGCCTTCAGCTCGCGGTTGCGAGTCGGGAAAGGTAGGCGAATCGCGGTGGCGATGCAATGGCAGACCCGCAACGCTGCGCCGATAACCCGCCGGCGGCCGCCTTGAGCTCAGTTGGCGCCAGCGAACTGCATGGCCAGCGCCGCCACGCGGATCCCGAGGTCGCTGGCGAATCGGCCCAGGATTCCCGCGACGCCGCTGAACATCGCCACGAGCACGATGAAGAAGCCCGCGCTGGCCACACGGGGGTTGTGCATCCAGCGGTAGTAGGTGCGGGAGAAGCCCGCGACCACGCTCGCGCCGTCGAACGGCGGCAGTGGCAGCATGTTGAAGAGCGCCAGCATGCCGTTCAGGCTGCCACCGATGAGCAGGAAGGTCGCCAGCTGCTTCTCGGTGCCCTCTGGAACGGCACCGAGTCCGCGCGCGAGCGTGCCGTCATCGGCGTACTTGGCCACGACCAGCCCGAACGCGGTCCAGCAGATGAGCCACAGCACGATGTTCATCGCCGGCCCCGCTCCCGACACAATGATGCGGCCGCGACGGCCCCAGCGGTACTTGCTCGGATCGGTGGGCATCATGCCCCACGCGATGCCGGTGAGCACGAGCAGGATGAGCGACACCCACCCCATGTGCACCACCGGGTTGGGCGTCATGCGGCCGTAGATGCGCGGCGTGTCGTCGCCCTGCGAGAGCGCCGCCCAGCCGTGGGCGAGCTCGTGCATGGTGATCGAGAAGATCCCCCAGAAGAGGAACGCCGCGGCCGCCGCAGGGCCGAGGTTGTTGTAGATGCCGAAGAGGCCGATGTCCATCAGGTGCGCAGGATAGGCGAGACGTGGTGGGCGCGATACACGGGCCTTCCCGCCGCGAAGGTATGTTCGACGCGCGGAGTCTCCCGCGTCCAGTCGATCTCGAACGGCGAGCGGTCGAGCACGACGAAGTCGGCAGCGCGTCCTTCGGCGAGCACGCCGCCGGGGAGATCCAGCATCTCCGCCGCCGTGCGCGTGTACGCGGTCAGAGCCTCGTGCACCGTGATCGAATGCTCGGTGGCGAACGGACGCCCATCGAGATCAAGCCCCGTCACCGCCGCCTTGATGCCGAGCAGGGGATCTGGCGACACGATGGGCCAGTCGCTGCCGAAGGCGAGGCGCGCGCCGTGCGCCATGAGCGCGCGGAAGGCGAAGAAGCGCTCGATTCTCGAATGCCCGAGTCGCGCGAGCGCCTGCCGCGCGTCGTCGGCCTTGTGCAGCGGCTGCATGCTGGCGTAGCGGCCCGCCATGCGCGGGATCTCGCGCGGGTGCAGCGTCTGCGCGTGCTCGAATCGCGGCGCAGGTGCGTTGGCGCAGGCGTCCATCGCGTCGATCAACTCGCGCGCGGCGCGGTCGCCGATCGCATGCACGCTCGGCGAGAGTCCGAGCCGCTGCACCGCGCGCATCCAGTCCGCGAGTTCGCCGCGCAGCGTGTGCTCCATCGCAAGGCCAGATGTCTCGGGCTTGTCGGCATACGGCTCGAGCATCCAGGCCGTGCGCGAACCGAGCGTGCCGTCGGCGAAGCTCTTCATGCCGATGATGCGGAAGAAGCCGCTCGATTCGCGCGGCAGCTCCGGCGGCTGCGCCAGCGGCCAGTCGCGGTCGAGCACGGTCGCGTGCACGCGCAGCGTGGGTGCGTCGCGCGCGGGCACCAGCGAGGGAACAAGGACATCGCGGATATCGCACAGGTACTCCATCGAGCCGACCGCGCCGATGCCGAGCGCGTGGAGATAGGCGGTCGCCTTGGCGAGGTTCGCGCGCTTCGCCGCCAGCGAGGGCGCGGGAATCGCGGGAATCACGCGCTTCCACGCCGCCTGCTCGCGGAAGATGCCGTGGTCGGCCTCGATCTCGCCGCCATCGATCGGCGAGGTGTCGAGCAGCGCGAGCGCCGCGTCGTTCACGACGCACGCGTGCTGGTCCATGCGCCACGCGACGGCTGGGCGATTTCCCGCGGAAACAAGCCACGTACGCGTGGGCGCGTCGCCGCGCCAGTCCGCCTCGTTCCAGCCGAAGCCCACGAGCCACGCGTCGAGGTCGCCCGCCGCGTCGAGGACCTTCGCCTGGTCGGCCACGCGCCGCTCGAACTCGTCGCGCGACGCACACCCTGCGAGATCGCACTGCGCGAGCGTCGCCGCGCCGAGGGTGAGATGCAGGTGCGCGTCGATGAACGCGGGTCCGAGCCAGCGGCCGCCGAGGTCCACCACCTCGGCATCCCGCGCGTGGTGGCGCGCGTCCGCCGGAGGATCGATCGCCACGATGCTGCCATCGCGGAACGAGAGCGCGTGCGCGTGTGGCCGGGCGGGATCGCCCGTCCAGATGCGGGCGTTCACGAAGGTGGTCGTGCGTGCGGGCTGCGTCGCGTGCATCGGAGGGGATATGCTACGGCCCTCATGATCGCCCCGCGCACATCAACCGCCGTGCTTCTCCTCGCCTCGCTCGCCGCCTGCGGCGATGCGCCCGCCCCGAGGGTTCCCGTGCCGCCCACGCCGCCCGCAGCGCAGTCGGGCAGCGCGCCGAATCAACCCGCGGCTTCGGCGGATCCGCTCAGGTCCGTGGCCGATGCAGTCGCGGGCGCGGCGGCGCAGGCCGAGCAGGTCAAGTCGGACGCGTCCAAGGTGGACCCGAGCAAGTGGCGCACCTCGACCAGCGCCGACGATGCGACGGCCGTCGAAGTGGCTGGTCTGCGCGCCCCCAAGCCCGCGTCCTGGGTGTGGACCAAGCCGTCGATGCAGTTCCGCACGCTGCAGTACGCGGTGGCGGGCGAGGGCGACTCGACCAAGGCCGCCGAGCTCATCATCAGCGTCTTCATGGCGGGTGACGGTGGCCCGCTCGACGCGAACATCACGCGGTGGAAGGGCCAGTTCCGCGTGGGCGACGCTGCCCCCGAGCCCAAGCTCTCCGACAAGGAGATCGGCCCGCTCAAGGTCAAGTTCGTCGAGCTCGAGGGCGACTACATGGCCATGGGCGCGCCCGCGCCGCGCAAGGACTTCCTGCAGCTCGGCGCGATCGTCGAGGCGCCGGGCCGCAACGTGTTCTTCCGCCTCATCGGTCCCAAGGAGACGGTCGAGTCCAACCGCGCCGACTTCATGAAGATGATCGACGGGCTGATGCCTGCGGATTGAGGCCGTCGCTGTCCCCCAATACGAAACGCCGCGCGAAGCATCGCGCGGCGTTTCGTTATGCCGGTTGGTCGTTGGCGCCCCTGGGGATCACTTCCCCGCGAAGCACTTGCTGACCTCGCTCCAGTTCACCACCTCCCACCAGGCCTTCATGTAGTCGGGCCGGCGGTTCTGGTAGTGCAGGTAGTACGCGTGCTCCCACACATCGCAGCCGAGGATCGGCGTGCCCGGGCAGTCGACGATGCCCTTCATCAGCGGATTGTCCTGGTTCGGGGTCGAGCAGACGCACAGCGTGCCGTCGGGGTTCTTGCAGAGCCACGCCCAGCCCGAGCCGAAGCGGGTGCCGCCGGCGGCCGCGAACTTCTCCTTGAAGCCGTCCATCGAGCCGAACGCGGCGTTGATCGCGGCCGCGAGCTCGGCGCTCGGTGCGCCACCCTGGCCCTTGGGCGCCATCCACTTCCAGAACATCGAGTGGTTCCAGTGTCCGCCGCCGTTGTTGCGCACGGCGGTGCGGATCGCCTCGGGCACGCTGGCCATGTTCCTGCACAGGTCCTCGGCCGACATGGCGGCGAGGTCGGGGTGACCCTCGAGCGCCTTGTTGAGGTTGGTCACATAGGCGTTGTGGTGCTTGGTGCGGTGGATGTTCATCGTCATCGCGTCGATGACGGGCTCGAGGGCGTTCTCGGCGTAGGGGAGGTCGGGGAGCGTGTGTGCCATGGTCTTCTTGGACTCCTGCGTGAGGATGCGGTTGGTGATGGGCGAGTTTCCGAGCGCGGTCGTGGCTGCGGCGCCAAGTGCGCCGATCGCAACGGTGCCGAGGAAATCGCGGCGGGTGCTGTCGGTGTGGCTGTCAGGCTGGTGCATGGTGGCCCTCGGGGGAGGGGAGGATAGCCGTCCC
>CAIOCH010000635.1 GCA_903856525.1 uncultured bacterium
CGGCTGCACATTGGCCCAATCGGCACCGAAGAGTTGCTTGGCGCGGTCAATGGCGAGCTGCTCGGCCACATCGACAAACTCGCAGCCACCGTAGTAGCGCTTGCCGGGATAGCCCTCGGCGTACTTGTTGGTGAGCCACGAGCCGACCGCATGCATGACTTCGGTCGACACATGGTTCTCGCTGGCGATCAGCTCGAGCGTGGTGGCCTGGCGCTCCGCCTCCTGCGCGTAGAGGCGCGCGGCCGCGGGGTCGTAGCGCTCGAGCATGGCGAGGAGCTGCACGCTCATGGCGTCGAGCGGAATGTCTGCGGGAAAGCCAGCGGGCTGGGAGCGCGGAGCGGCCGAAACGGCGGTGGCGGGAGTCATGGCGGGGATAGTAGTCGAGGCACAGCGGTCCGCAGCGGTGCGGAACCCCGCCCGCAGGCGACCGCTGCGCCACCAGCCGACACGGACGCCGGCCGCCGCCGCCCGCGTTACGCTTCCCCCATGCGCCCTCGGGTCCGCGGCGGCATCATCGAGTCGGACATCGGCACGCTCGCGGTCGGGCGGCGCGGAATCCTTCTGGTGGCCGAGTGGATCGTGGCGGACCACACGCCCCCGCCCTTCGCCGACTCCGACGCGGCGGCGACACGCCTCGCCGATGCCTGCGCGCGGTACCTCCGCGGCAACCTCGACGCGTTCACGCGCCTGCCCGAGGGCGAGCGCATGGGCGAGGGCACCCGCTTCCAGTGCCGCGTGTGGGGCGCGTGCCGGACGATCCCCGCGGGAGAGACCCGCACCTACGGCTGGATCGCGCGCGAGCTCCGCCTCGGCAACGCCCACTGCCGCGCCGTCGGCAACGCGCTGCGCGTCAACCCGATCCCCATCCTCATCCCCTGCCACCGCGTGGTGTCGGCCGCGGGGCTCGGCGGCTATGCGGGACAGACCAGCGGCGCCATGACCGACATCAAGTGCCGGCTGCTCGCCTTCGAGGCGGCCGTGCGCGGCGGCGCGTGATAGAGTCCCGCCTCTTCGCGCCGAAACGCGAAACGGAGGCCGAGCGCATGAAGTTGACGATGGTTGGAACGGGCTATGTGGGACTTGTCACCGGCGCGTGCTTCGCCGAGACCGGCAACCACGTCGTGTGCCTCGATGTCGACGCGGCCAAGATCTCCATGCTGCGCCGCGGCGAGAGCCCGATCTACGAGCCGGGCCTCTCGGAGATGATCGTGCGCAACGCGGCCGCGGGCCGCCTGTCGTTCACCACCGACAAGCCCGAGGCGTACCGCCACGCCGATGTCATCTTCATCTGCGTGGGCACCCCGAGCGACGAGGACGGCAGCGCCGACCTCCAGTATGTGCTTCGGGTCGCGGGCGACATCGCCGACGCCATCAACGCGATCGGCCCTTCGGCACCACCCAAGACCATCGTGGTCAAGAGCACCGTGCCCGTGGGCACCAGCCACAAGGTGCGCGACCTCATCGCCTCGCGCACGCAGATCCCCTTCCACATCGCCGACAACCCCGAGTTCCTCAAGGAAGGCGACGCGATCAACGACTTCATGAAGCCCGACCGCGTGGTGTGCGGCGTGGAGAGCGAGCACGCGGCGACGGTGATGCGCGA
>CAIOCH010000636.1 GCA_903856525.1 uncultured bacterium
AAGTCGACGGTGCACTCGGGCCGGTCGGCGGCGAGCAGGCGGTAGTGGCGGGTGTAGTAGCGGCCCATCTCCTCGACGGCGCGCTTGTTGACGCCGTACATGGTGATCGGCTCGAGGCACTGCTCCTCGGTCACGCGGCCGGCGGCGCACTTCTTGGCGAGGGTCGGCACGCCGTAGACCGCGATCGTGGACGGGAACATGAACTTGACGGGCGTGCCGCGGCGGGCGGCGCTGTCGGCGGCGAGCTTGAGCAGGTTGGCGCTGCCCATGACGTTGACCTTGAGCGCGAGTTCGGGGGTGCGCTCGCCACGCGTCGAGAGGAGCGCGGCGAGGTGCCAGACCTCGGAGACGTCGTGCCTGAGGCAGATCTCGTCGATCGCCGCGGGGTCGCTCACATCGCAGGCGTAGGACTTGCTCGTGTGCGCCGCGCGGTCGGCCGGCAGCTCGCGCACGTCCATGGCGATGATCTCGCGCTGGCCGTGGTAGCGCCGGGCGAATGCCTCCAGGAGGGTGTGGCCCATCTCGCCGCCCGCGCCCGAGACGAGAATGGCGCCCGTGGCGGTGGAAGCGGTTCGGCTCGACTTCGGCTCGGTCATCGTGGCGGGAATCGTGGTCATGGCGGCGAACGGGAGGGTGCGGAACGGAAGCCGCGAGTATAGGTTGTCGGGATGCCCACGCACGCCATCCCGCTGCCCGAGCGGCCCGAATCGGCCGACGAGATCATCCGCCTGCTCGACCTCCAGCCGCACCCCGAGGGTGGGTTCTACCGCGAGATGTGGCGTGACCGTCCGGCGGATGGCGGACGCGGCGCGGGTACCGCGATCTATTTCCTCCTGCCGGGCGGCGTTGTGAACCGGTGGCACCGCGTGGATGCAGCGGAGATCTGGCACTTCTATGCGGGCGCACCGCTCGAGCTGTCGATCGCCGGACATGGACGCGCGCCCGAGACGCGGGTTCTCGGCACCGCACTGCTCGAGGGAGAGCGTCCGCAGATCGAGATCCCGCCGCACGCGTGGCAGCGGGCGCGGTGCCTCGGCGCGTGGACGCTCGTGGGCTGCACGGTGAGTCCTGCGTTCGAGTTCGCGAGGTTCGAGATCGCAGGGGACGGATTCGTGCCGCCCGCGACGTGACGATGCACGCGGCTCAGGCGACGCAACCAAGCCGCTCGAGCAGGCGGCGGGTGGCGTTGATGCCATCCGCCTCGCTCATGGTCTTGCCCTCGAACTCGATGCCGATGGCGCCGGTGTAGCCCACGGCGCGGACCTCGGCCATGATGCGCGGGTAGTCGAGCGTGGTCTCGTTGCCCTCGGCATCGAAGCCGTAGCTCTTGGCCGACACGCCCTTGGCGAACGGCATCACGAGGCCGACATTGCGCACGGGGTCCTGCAGCACGCCGCTGCCGTCACGCCAGTTGCCGAAGTCGGGCAGCGTGCCGAGCGCGGGATCGTTCACGCTGCGGATGACGCCGGCCAGCCACGCGCCGTCGGACGAGAGGCCGCCGTGGTTCTCCACGATCACCTGCTGGCCGTAGGTCTTGGCGATGGCCACCAGCCGCGCGAGCCCGTCGGCGCAGCGTCCGGCCTGCTCCTCCTTGCTGCCCTCGCCGATGGCGTTCACGCGGATCGAGTGGCAGCCGAGTGCCTGCGCGAGCGCGAGCCACTTGCGGTGGTTCTCCGCGAACTGGGCGCGGCCCTTCTCGTCGGCGGGGCCGCAGATGCCCTCCCCGTCACACATGATCAGGAGGCTCGTCACGCCGTGGTCGTCGGCGCGCTTGCGCAGCTCGGTGGCAAGCGTGGGCTCGTGGATCCTGGGTGCATAGAACTGATTGACATACTCCACGCGCGAGAGGCCGAACTCCGCGCGGGTGATGCGCGCGAAGTCGAGGGGGTTCGCGGGATCCTTGGCGCGCTCGTCGGGGCGGCCGAAGCCGAAGCGTCGGTGCAGCGACCACTGCGCGAGCGAGATGGGATTCGCGGGCGGCGTTGCCGGGGCGACGGGCGACGACGCCACGGACTGCGGGGCGCTGCAGCCGCCGGCCGCAAGCAGGGACAGGGATGCGAGTCCAAGGATGTGGAGTGCGTCTCGGCGTTGCATGGGATGGGGCGGCTCCTCTCGATGCGTTGACCGCCAGCGGGCACGCTACCGCAAAGGGGCGCGCGGGGTCGTGCGAAAGCCGATCGTCCCGACGAAAGCGCGCGATGCGCAGCGAATCGCCGGGGGTGATCGCGGCGCGCGGCGGACGGCCGTAGGATCCTCGCATGATGCCTCCCCTTCATCGTGGCGTGTGCCTGCGGACGATCGCGCGGATCGGCGTGCTCGCGGGCGCCCTGACGATCCCCGGTGGACCGCTCTCCGCCGATTCTGCGGCGGATTCCGCGGCCGACGTTGTGACCGAGGTCTCGGCCGAGGTCGCGGCCAAGGTCTCGGCCGAGGTCGTGACCACGCGCGCAGCGCTACCCGCGCTGACCGCGCCCGTTGTCATCGAACTCGATGCGACCGATGTGCCGACCGTGCGCGCGCAAGCGCTCGACGACATGTTGCGCGCCCAGGGGTGGATCCACGCCCGCGAGCGCTTCCTGCAGATGGACCACGCGCGGCGCCAGGCCGCGGGCGAGCTCGGCGAGCTCTTTCCGCAGGCCGTGGCCAACGATCGCCTGTCGCGTCCGCTCGGGCTGCGTGCGGTGGCGGAGCGTGCGGTGGGCGAGCTCAAGGCGGAGCATCGCGCCATGCTCGAACGCTACGCCGAGGGGGTCAACGCGCAGCTCACCGCGGCGCCGCCGCTCGAGTACCAGATGCTGCGCCGCACGCCTGCGCCGTGGCGGGTGGAGGACACGCTGCTCGTCCAGCTGGGCATGGCGATCTACCTCGACGGCTCCGCCAACGCCGACCGCATGCGCGCGCCGCTCTTCGCCACCGTGACGCCGGAGATCGCGCGGTTCTTTGCGTCGAGCGCAGGCCCGCTCTCCATGTCGGTCGATGGTTCGCCGTTGCCCCCACCGCCGCCGACTCCGACCGTCGAGGCGCTCGACCTGCGCAGCCGCGCCGCGCGCGCCCGCACCGAGGCGGGTGCGGCGAGGGAGACGCGGCCGGGATCGAACGCGTTCGCGATCGCCGGCACCCGCACGCGGGATGGCCGCGCCATCGTGGGCAACGACATGCATCTCGCGCTCACCGCGCCGGGCATCTGGTACCGCGTGCGGCTCGAGTGGCCCGGTGGGATGCTGACCGGGCTCTCGCTGCCAGGCGTGCCGCTCGTCGTGCAGGGAACCAACGGGCGAGTTGCGTGGGGCTTCACCAACCTCACGGCCGATCTCTCCGATCTCGTGATCGTGGAGCCGGATCCCGCGGACGGCACGCGGTACCTCGTCGAGGGCGGAAGTGAGCCGTTCGAGTCGCGCGAGGCGACGATCGGCGCCGCGCCCCGCGACGAGAAGCTGGTGCTGCGGCGCACGCGCTTCGGTCCGGTCGTGGGTGCACTTCCCGATGGTCGCGTGCTCGCCATGCGTTGGCCGTTCCTCGAGCCGGGCAGCCTCGACTGCGGGCTGTTCGATCTCTGCATGGCCGAGTCGCTCGATGCCGCCCTGTCCGCCGCGCGGGCGTGGAAGGGCCCGCCGCAGAACACGCTGGTGGCGTCGCACGATGGGCGCATCGGCTGGACGATCGCGGGTTCGCTGCCCGCGCGCAGCGCACCGACGCCCGCACCCATTCCGTGGCGCGCGGCACCTGCGTGGAGCGGCATTCTGCCTGCGGAGTCGAAGCCGATCATCGTGGATCCGGCGACCGGCATCCTCACCAGCGGCAACCAGCTCCCGATCACGCCCGCGGGACCGCTTGCCGCGGTGCTCGGCTACGACGAGTCTGCGGGCGACCGCGCGTTCCGCATGCGGGAGCTGCTTGCCTCGAGGTCGGACTGGACGGAGTCGGAACTGCACGGAGTGCAATTGGACCTCCGCTCCCCGCGACTGCTGCGGTGGAGGGATGCGATCATCGCGGTGCTCCCACAACAGCTCGATGACGCGGTCGCACGCGATGCGCGCGACCGGCTGCGGGCGTGGAACGGCGCGGTGGATGTCGATGCCCAGGCGCCCGAGGTCATCGACGCCTTCCGCCGAGAGGTCCGCGGCGCCGTTGCGGCGCTGGTCGCTCCGGGTTCGCCCGAGGCGATCGAGGACGAGTCTGTCCTGCGCGCGCTGGAGAACCGGGTTGCGAACCTGCTCCCGAGCGCGGACGGCGACTGGTCGGAGTTCTCCGCACGCACGCTCGCGGTTGCGGCGACCCGCGTGCGGGTGGGCAACGGAGACACCGCCCGATTCCGCACGCGCGGCGAGGCGAATGTGTCGTCGATCCGCCACCCTGCCGCCGATGCGCTGGGCGCGCTCTCGCGCGTGGCCGAGATGCCGAAGGTCGGGCTCCCGGGCCATCCCACGACCGTGCGCGTGCAGACGCCTGGCTTCGGCGCCAGCCAGCGCTCCGTTGTTTCGCCGAATCACCTCGCGGATGCGATCCTCGTGACACCCGCCGGGCAGGCGGGCCTGCCGACCTCGCCGCACTTCCGTTCGCTGCACGGTCCGTGGCAGACGGGCGAGGCGTTCCCCCTGCTCCCGGGTGATGTCGTGCGGAGGATCGAACTGGAGCGGAGCATCGCCGCCGGGGAGGCCGCATCCAACCCGGATCGCACGCCTACTCCCCGTCCGCGTACGGAACGACCCTGAATTCGTCGCTGTCGGCGAAGTCCATGTCGCCATCGTGGCCGCGGACGATGCGCGACAGCGTTGCCGCGATCTGCTTGGCCATGATCGCCTGCATGAACGCCGTGCGCTGACGGCGCCCCTCGTCGCTTCCGGGGTGCGCGGTGGGAAGCCGCAGGCTGGCCACGGGCGCCTCGCGGTCTGGCTCGATGAGGCTGTAGAGCACACGCCGCCCGCTGGCTCCGCGGATGATCTCCAACTCGTCGATCGGCTGGCCGAGGTTGAACCCAGCGCGACGGAAGGCGCGCACGGCGCGGTCGACCGCTGCGAAGGGAACGAGCACCGACGCGCTCACGGCCCGGCGGCGGACGCCATCGCCGAGGTCGAAGTCGGCGAGCACGGCGCTGCCCGCCACAATCGACAGCGGCAGCCCCTCGGATCCAAGCACGCGCTCCGCGACGCCGAGGCTCCGCCGGATGGCCGACTGCGCCTCGCGGACGCGCGCGAGAATCACCGGGTCGATCGCGACCGGTTCCGCCGCCGCCGTCTCACCCACGACTGGGTCGTGTGATGCGCTCACGACGCTCCGCATGCTCCCCACGACGACAGGATGATCGCGAGATCGTCGCCGGCCACCTGTCCATCGCGCGTGATGTCGGCGCTGCAGCCCGTGCACGGTCCCCACGCGCCGAGCAGCTGCGCCAGGTCCGCGCCGTTCACAGCGCCATCGCCGTTGAGGTCGGCCACGCAGCCGCACTCGTCGGGGACGCCGTCGCCGTCGGCATCCATACTCGATCCGGAGCCGATATCGACCGCGTCCGCGACGCCGTTGCCATTGCAGTCGGGCGCGGTGTCGAGCTCGATGCAGGCGGCGAGCAGCGAGCCCACATCGCCCGCCACATCGTCGCGGACGACGAGCGTCCACGCACCCTGCGGCGCACGGCCCCGCAGCGACGCAAGCTGGCCAGCCGGCCGCAGGACCCCCGACAGCACAGGGGCGACGCCGAGCGGGCAGCGCGTCTCGGCGGCGATCGCTGAGCCGTCGTCGAACCACGCGTCGATGTCGTCACCGCCACAGCCCCAGGGACCCGGGAATCCAACGGACGGGATTCCCGGCCGATCGACCAGCTCCACCTCGACTCCCGAAGGGTGACGAAGCACGAAGGCGAGGTCTCCGACCCACGGATGCGTCGCAGCGACGCGCACGCGCGCGCCCACGATGGTCCGCACCTCGGCCGAGGGCGGTACCTGGATCACGAATGTGGTGGCCGACGCGTCCGCGATCGGAGCCGGTGCTGCGCACCACTGCTCCACACCCGCTCGGGCAGTGCGTGCGCCGCAGACGGCGAAGCATGCGGCGACGGCGTGCGCCAAGATCTGCGCGAACGAGGCGCGCTTCGGATACCGACGGCTCATCGGGCCCCCTGTGCGTTCATGACCGCGTTGCGCGCACCGTCAAGCGTCTGGTCGGGATCGCGCATGCCCGACACATGGCACCAGCCGGTCTTGAGGCCCATGTTGTTGCCGCCCACGAAGTGGCCCGACCAGTCCTCGACCACGCCGTCCTCGGGATCGGTGAGGAAGAAGTCCGACACGATGTTGCAGTAGTCGTACACGAACGGGTTGTTGGTGAAGGTGGTGGTGTACGAGTACACGCGCGACCGCGGCGCCGTCGGAATCGTCGAGAGCCACGCTGCGGCACCGTCGTAGGTCATGTCGAAGTTCGTACCGCACTGCACGCCGAAGATCTCGCCGAGCGCCGCGAGGTTGCCTGCGAGCGCCGTGCCTTCGAACGGCGTGCCCACAGCCTGGATCAGCCGCCCAGCTCCAGCCCAGTCCAGCCCGCTCCAGTAGAACGCATGCAGATGGAGCGCGGCGGCGCCCCCCTGGCTGTGTCCGACCACGCCGTAGCTCTTGAACTCGCGACCGCGCAGCGCGATGTCCACCGCGAACACATCGTTGGACATGTTCTGGCTGGCATTCACGTACTGCCACGCATCCCCACCGAACTGCGACATCGGCCAGGTGTTGGCGTCGGCGCAGTAGCCATGGGTGAGGACCAGCGCGTGGGCGCCGGCGGCGGGAAGGAAGCCGCTCTGCTCGCCGAGCCCTGTCGGCGTGGGAACCGTGGCGATGCCGGGGATCCCGCACCAATCATGGGCGGAGGCGGACGCGCGCCGTGCGTCCGCGATGCCAAGGAGCGCATCGCCCACATCGACCGCCATCGAGCCCCGCAGGTCGAGCGGGACCCAACCGTCGCGTGCATGGAGCCGTACGGCACGGAGCCCGATCCCCTCATCCGGCCCGAGTTGGAGATGCGCCGCGGCGCATCCGAGACGGACGAACGCTGCAGTCGCCCCGAATGGGTGATCGTCCGCCTGCTCGACGCTCGCGAGTCCGCCGATCCAGCCGAGGCACCGCGCGCGCCCACCGCCGTGCGCCCAGAGCTCGGCGGCAGCGAACACGACCTCGTTCGTATCGGTGACCGCGGACAGGCTCACCGGGAGGTCGACATGCCACCAGCCGGGCACGGTGGGATCTGCGGAGATCCTCGCCGTACCTCGGCCGCGATCGAGACTCGGTCCAGCAGCCACCCGCGTCGAATAGAGGATGGTGCGCGGCCGCCATCGACCATCGAGGCCGTGGACGCGCATCTGGACACAGACATGCGCATCGCCCGCCACCGCGGGACCGGTGCGAACGATCCAGCGGCCCCGGCCATCTTCACCGAGCACGCGCCCGCCTTCCACGCGTCCATCGCTCCAACGCACGGTCATGTCGTCGACGACCACCGCCCGAAGCTGACCCGCGCCTCGCCCGAGCAGTTCACTGGTCGCCGGCCCGAACGGAGTCACGCCACCCACCACCAGCTCCACCGGCTCGCCCACCCGCTGCACGCGATCGCGCAGATGCGCCACCGCGACATCGGGTGATGCGTCCTCGACCACGAGTGCGGCGCTGCGTCCGCGATGCTCCGCGGGAGCGAACAACCTGACGATGCACCGTCCCGCGGTCACATCCATTTCGTACGCGCGGGTCGCTTCGTCGAGACCGAACGCCGACTGGGTGCCGATCGACTCCGCAACACGCAGCGGAGCACGCTCGTCCCAGCCGTTGAGTTCGATCGCGACCCCGCCGCTTTCGGCGGTCTCGATCGATGCGCGCCACTCCGACGCGCCCACGCCGAGCGGGAGCAGGCGGATCACGCCACCCGCGTGATCGAAGGAAAATGCAGCCACGACAATGCGCGGATCGCCGGTGGACGGACCGAACGCGGCGGAAAGCGCCAGGACACGAGACACCGTGGGGGTGCGCTCGGGCGCGGGCAGCGCGATGCGACCTGAGAGGACCTCGTCGGGCGGCGCGAACAGGCGCTTGACCGCCATCTGCGAAAAGCCGGCTGCGACCGCGGGTGCACAGCACAGCACGGCCACCATGCACAGTGCGCGAGTCAACGCACACCCCGCAAGGCACAGACGGAAGAACGGAAGGCACACACGGACGCGGCGCATGGACTCAATCTAGCGTGCGCCTTCGCGGTTCCGCTCGGACGGGTGGAAATTGCAGCATGAATTCGCGCCTAGAAAAAATCGCGCTTCAGGCAATCGTGTGGGTTGAGACCGGCCTCGGGTGGAGATCCAGCCTGCGGAGACGGAACGGGATCGCGTTCCCGAAGCGCTCGCGGTTCCGGTACCC
>CAIOCH010000637.1 GCA_903856525.1 uncultured bacterium
CCGCAGAATCCCGAGTTGATCGAGCGCATCAGCTACTACCGCGACATCGATGCGGACGGCTTCGGCGACGCGAACTCGCGCACGTCGGTGTGCGACACGACCGCGCCCGCCGGGTTCGTGGCGAACTCGAGCGACTGCAACGACAGCAGCCTGCTGTACACCGATGGTGACGGCGACGGCTTTGGCGCCGGTGCGCCTGCCGCCTGCGGCGTGGGCGCGAGTGGCGACTGCAACGACGGCGATGCGGCGATCAAGCCCTCCGCGCAGGAAGTGTGCGACGCGGGCAACACCGACGAGGACTGCGACGGCGCGGCCGACAATTCGGACACCTCCGCAGCGGACGCGGGTAAGAGCGACTTCTACACCGACGCCGACAACGACAACTACGGCGTGGGATCGGCCCAGCGCTTCTGCGACGAGCCGGCCAACTTCGCCACCGTGGCGGGCGACTGCAACGATGGCAACGCCGCGATCAACCCCGGCGCGGGCGAGGTCTGCGACGCAGGCAACACCGACGAGGACTGTGACGGCTTCGTCGACGACGCCGACTCGATGGCCACGGGCAAGACGCTCTTCTACGCCGACGTCGACCGCGACGGCTACACGGGATCGACCACGGGGCTCTTCTGCGACCAGCAGCCATGGTTCGAGCCGACCAACGAGGGTGACTGCAACGACGGCAACGCAGCCATCAATCCCGGCGCGAGCGAGATCTGCGATGCAGGCAACACCGACGAGGACTGCGACGGCGCCGCCGACAACGCGGATTCCTCGGCGGCCGACGCGGGCAAGTCGAACTTCTACGCCGACAGCGATGCCGACGGCTTCGGCGCGGGCGCGGCGGTGCGCTTCTGCGACCAGCCCGCTGGCTACCGACCGACCAACACCGACTGCAACGACGCGGACGCCGCCATCAACCCGAGCGCGCAGGAGATCTGCGACCCCACCGACACCGACGAGGACTGCGACGGCGCGGCCGACAATGCGGATACCTCGGCGGCGGACGCTGGCAAGTCGAACTTCTTTGTGGACGGCGATCGCGACACCTACGGTGCCGGCGCCACGGTGCGCTTCTGCGACCTGCCCGCGTCGGGCTATTCGGTGAACGGCACCGACTGCAACGACGCGAACGCTGCCATCAATCCCGCGGGCCAGGAGATCTGCGATCCGGCCAACGCCGACGAGGACTGCGACGGGCTCGCCGACGACGGCGATCCGACGGCGACCGGCAAGTCGACGTTCTACGCCGACGCCGACCGTGACGGCTTCTCGGGATCCAACACCGGCGAGTTCTGCGACAAGCCCACGGGATACGAGCCCACCGACGAGGGCGACTGCAACGACGCCAACGGCTCGATCCGCCCCGGGGCCAGCGAGCGCTGCAACGAGATCGACGACGACTGCGACAACGTGGTCGACGAGGATCTCACCTACACGACCTACTACCGCGATGTGGACGCCGACGGCTACGGCATCGGCAGCGACACCCAGGAGAACTGCACGGGCGTCGTGCCGAAGGGCTACGCGCTCCTCGCGGGCGACTGCAACGATGCGAGCGCGGTCATCAATCCGGGCGTCACCGAGATCTGCGATGCCGCGAACACCGACGAGAACTGCAACGGCCAGTCGGACGACGCCGACTCGGGCGTTTCCGACGCGGGCCGCAGCGACTTCTACATCGACGGCGACGGTGACGGCTTTGGCGCCGGCGGCGCGGTGCGCTTCTGCGACATGCCCGCCTCGGGCTACTCGGTGAACAGCACCGACTGCAACAACGGCAGCTCGGCCATCAACCCCTCGGCGCAGGAGATCTGCGACACGGGCAACGTGGACGAGGACTGCGATGGGCTGGCGGACGATGCCGATTCGTCGGCAACCGGCAAGTCGACGTTCTACCGCGATGCGGACAGCGATTCGTACACGGGTTCGACGACCGGCATGTTCTGCGACATGCCCGCGGGATACGAGCCCACGAATGAGGGCGACTGCAACGACGGCAACGCCGCGATCAATCCCGGCGCCCAGGAGATCTGCGACGCCGCGAACACCGACGAGGACTGCGACGGCGCAGCCGACGACGCCGACTCCTCGGCAACGGGCAAGTCGACCTTCTACCGCGACGCGGACAGCGACTCGTACACGGGTTCGACGACCGGCATGTTCTGCGACATGCCCGCGGGATACGAGCCCACGAATGAAGGCGACTGCAACGACGGCAACGCCGCGATCAATCCCGGCGCGCAGGAGATCTGCGACGCCGCGAACACCGACGAGGACTGCGATGGTCTTGCGGACGATGCCGACGCCTCGGTGACAGGCAAGTCCACGTTCTATCGCGACGCGGACAGCGACTCGTACACGGGTTCGACGACCGGCCTCTTCTGCGACATGCCCGCGGGATATGAGTCCACCGACGAGGGCGACTGCAACGACGGCAATGCCGCGATCAACCCGGGCGCGCAGGAAGTCTGCGACGCCGCCAATGTCGACGAGAACTGCAACGGCCAGGCCGACGACGCCGACGCAGGCGTCGCCGACGCAGGCCGAAGCAGCTTCTATGTCGACGTCGATGGCGATGGATTTGGTACCGGGGCCGCCGTTCGCTTCTGCGACATGCCGGCAACCGGCTACTCGGTGAACGCCACCGACTGCAACGACCGCGCCGCGGCGATCAACCCCTCGGCGCAGGAGGTCTGCGACGCGGGCAATGTCGACGAGGACTGCGACACGCTCCGCGACGATACCGACCCGTCCGTCACCGGCAAGACGGCGTTCTACGCCGACGCCGACGGCGATGGCTTCTCGGGTTCGGCGACGACCTCGTTCTGCGACATGCCCGCTGGATTCGAGCCGACCGACGAGGGCGACTGCAACGACGCCAGCACCCTCGTCTACCCGGGCGCGCCCGAGGCTTGCGCCGATCTCGCGGTCGACAACGACTGCGACGGATCGGTCGCCGAGTCGGAGGCCGCTGACGCGCTGACCTTCTACCGCGACGCTGACAACGACGGCGCGGGAGACTCATCCGAGACCGTGCTCGCCTGCTCGGCTCCCTCGGGATACGTGGGCGTCGCCGGCGACGGCTGCCCGCTCGACGGTGGCAAGACAGCACCCGGGGCCTGCGGCTGTGGAGTGCCCGATACCGACACGGACAGCGATGGCACCGCCGACTGCAACGACGGCTGTCCGACCGATGCGAACAAGACCGAGCCCGGCGACTGCGGGTGCGGCGTGGCCGACACCGACACGGATGGCGACGGCACCGCCGACTGCAACGACGGCTGCCCGA
>CAIOCH010000638.1 GCA_903856525.1 uncultured bacterium
GCGGTCATCTGCACCAACGAGGGCAACTTCGACCTCTCGGTCGGCGGGCCGCCGGTGCACATCGTGTTCGTGGGGATCGAGAAGCTCATCCGCGGCGCGCGCGACCTGGCGCCGTTCCTCAAGCTCCTCGCGCGCAGCGGCACGGCGCAGCCGCTCACGGTGTACACCAGCTTCGTGCGCGGTCCGCGCCGCGTGGGCGAGCACGGCGGGCCGAAGGAGGTCCACTTCGTGCTCGTCGACGCGGGCCGCGTGGGCGTCCTCGCGAGCGAGAAGCGCGATCTCCTGCGCTGCATCCGCTGCGGCGCGTGCCTCAACGCGTGCCCCGTGTACCGCAAGGTCGGCGGACACTCCTACGGCTCGATGTACGCGGGCCCGATCGGCGCGGTGCTCACGCCCGAGCTCGAGCGGGCGCAGGGTGGATCCGGCTCTGAATCGGGCGCGGGCCTCGCGAACTACGCCGATCTTCCCCGCGCGAGCTCGCTGTGCGGCGCGTGCTACGAGGCGTGCCCGGTCAAGATCGACATCCCGAAGTTCCTGATGCACGACCGCGCGCGCCTGCGCGAGCGCGGGCTCTCGCCGAAGTCGGAGGGCGCGACGCTCGCGCTCTGGCGGTGGCTTGCCGAGCGACCCGCGCTCTTCCGCATGGCGATCGGCGCAGTGCGGCTGCACGCGCGAATGCTCGGCGTGAAGGATGGCGATCGCTCGTGGCTCAAGTCCGCGCCTGGGCCTGGCGCGGGCTGGACGCAGTCGCGCGACCTCGGCGTGGCGACTGGCGAGAGCTTTCGTGACTGGTTTGCGCACCGCGGCAACTCGACGGGAGGACGCCCATGACCTCCCGCAGCACCGCCGTTGATGCGCTTCTCGCCCGCGTGCGCGGCGCCGTCCGGGCGCAGCCCGTTTCGGTCGCGTCCGTGCCGTCGCACGCGATGGTCCGCCGTGTGGCGCGTGATGCGCCGAGTCTGGTGGAACTCTTCGCGGCAAAGGCCACCGCGGTCGGCATGCGCGTGACGCGTGTCGCGGACGGGGAACTCGACGGCGCCCTCGCGGGACTCCTCGAATCCCGCGGAAAGACCGTGGTCGCGGTCCGCGACGCGGGACTCGCTGCGCGCACTACCGCCGCCGCAGGCGCGAGACTTGCTCCCAATGATGATGACGACCTCCTCTTCGACTGCGAGGTCGGCATCACCGATGTCGACTGCGCGATCGCCGAGAGTGGTTCGCTCGTGATCTCGACGAACGGCCGCATCCGCAACGCGTGGATCACGCCGCCGATCCACATCGCCATCGTGCGCGCGGAGCAGGTGCTTGCCGACCTCGTCGACCTCTTCGAGTCACGCCCCGACGCGCTCGACGCGGCGTCGACCACGGTCATCACCGGCCCGTCGAAGACCGCCGACATCGAGGGCGTGCTCGTGACCGGCGTCCACGGCCCGGCGGCCGTCCATGTTTTTCTCGTCCATTGAGATCGACGGAGATCTTTTTCGAATTTACCGGCCCGGACCTGGAGAGGCCGTAGCATCGCGACCCAGGGCGATTCCAACGGGAAATCCAAGGGGCGAGATCCATGGGCTACATCTTCGAGTGGAGCGAACGGAAGTCAGTTGCAAATCGCACGAAGCACGGGGTCGACTTCTTCGAGGCGACGACGGTGTTCGCAGTTCCCATCGCGATCTGCATGTTTGATCCAGACCATTCGCTCGACGAGGACCGATGGCTGCTGCTCGGCCATTCAGTCAAAGGCAGGATTCTGGTCGTCAGTTACACCGATCGACCTCCACGCACGCGTATCATCAGCGCTCGGTCGGCGACTCGACACGAACGGAGCCAGTATGCGACACAGTGATACTTCCCGAGCCGGCAAGCGCAGCCGTGCAAAAGCTGGTCCCGATTCCATGCGACCCGAGTACGACTTCAGCAAGGGCGTCCGGGGTGCAACATCACGGCGGTTCGCGGAAGGAACCAACATCGTCGTACTCGACGCCGACATTGCCGGGCACTTCCCGGATTCCGCGTCGGTCAATCGCGCGCTCAGACTCCTGGTGGAGATCGCGGCGCAGCCCACGGCAAAGCCGCGGCGCGCGCCGTCGCGTTCGCGGAGCCGTCGCCCCTAACTTGCGCCTGATCTCTCCGATCCGCGCGCTCAGACGACCAGCGTCTCCGGCTCCTCGATGAACTCCTTCAGGCTCGCGAGGTACTGCGCGGCCATCGCGCCGTCGATCACGCGGTGATCGAGCGACAGCGTCGCCTGCATCTGCGTGCCTACGACCAGCTGGCCGTCGCGCACGACCGGCTGCTGCACCGCCGCGCCGCAGGCGAGGATCGCCGAGTTCGGCGGGTTGATGATCGCCGTGAAGTGCTCCACGCCGAACATGCCGAGGTTCGAGATGGTGAAGGTCGCGTCCGACATGTCCTGTACCGACAGGCCCTTGGTGCGGGCCTTCTCGGCGAGGTTCTTGGTGTCGGCCGAGATCTGGCGCAGGCTCTTGTGGTCGGCGTCCTTGATCACGCCGACGACGAGGCCGCCGCCCTTCTCCTCGGGCAGCGAGATCGCCACGCCGATGTTCACGACCTCGTGGATGCGCACATGGTCGCCCGCGAAGCTCGCGTTGAAGAACGGGTGCTCGGCCATCGCGAGCGCGCACGCGCGCACGAGGAAGTCGTTCACGCTGAGCTTGACGCCCGAGCTCTTGAGCTTCTCGTTGTAGTTGGCGCGCATCTCGATGAGCCGATCCATGTCGAACTTCATCGTGACCTGGTAGTGCGGGATCGTCGTCTTGCTCTCGACGAGCCGGCGCGCGATCGTCTGGCGCATGCCCGTGAGCGCGACATCGCGGCCCGGCATCGACAGCGCGAGCGGAGCGCTCGCGGTCTGCACGCCGCTCGTCGACACGGCGAGCGCCTGCGCGGGCGTGATGGTCGCCGCGGCGGCGGCCTTCTGGCTCGACTTGTTCTCGATCGCCTGCTCGACGTCGCGCTTGATCACGCGTCCGCCGGGGCCGGTTCCCTTGATGCTGTCGATGGCGATGCCGTTGTCCTCGGCCATGCGGCGGGCGACCGGGCTCACGCGCATGCGCGGGCCGTCGTCGTCACCGAGGCTCGGGAAACCCTCCATGCCGTGACGGGTCTCGGTCTGGACGACCGGAGTCGCCGAAGCAGGAGCCGGCGCGGTCTTCGCAGCCGGCACATCCACCTTCGCTGCCGGCGCTGGCACCTTCGCCGCCGGCGCTGGCGCGTTGGCCACCGGCGTCGCCCCGCTCTTGCCGCCACCGGCCTTCACCGCCGCCACATCCTCGCCCTCGAGGGCGATGAGGGCGATCGTGGTGCCGACCTTCACCTGCTTGCCCGGCTCGACCAGGATCGCGGCCAGCTTGCCGTCGTCGAAGCACTGCATCTCCATCGTGGCCTTGTCGGTCTCGATGTCGGCGAGCACCGAGCCCGAGCGCACGGGATCGCCTTCCTTGACGTTCCACTTGATGACGGTGCCCGCTTCCATCGTGTCGGACAGGCGGGGCATGGTGAGTTCAATCGGCATGGCTGGATCGCAGGGGGATGGTGACTCTTCAAACTCTCAGGATCCGAGAGTCACTCCTCGGGAGTGCTTCGTCAGATCCGTGAGATCTTCCAGGATCCGAAGAGTCCTTCTCCGGATCCGTACGACTTACGCGCGGTAGGTGGCCGCCCGAACTGCCTCGCAGATCTTGCGGACGTTGGGCAGGTACTCCTGCTCGAGCTTCGACGAGTACGGCGTGGGCACGTCGTCGGTGTGGACGCGGTGCACGAAGTTGTCGAGGTCGTCGAAGCAGTGGCGATGGATGAGCGCCGCGAGCTCGCCGCCCGGAGACGCGAAGCTCCACGACTGGTCGACCACGACCGCGCAGTTCGTCTTCTTCACGCTGCGGATGACGGTCGGCAGGTCGAGCGGGCGGATCGTGCGGAGGTCGATGACCTCGCAGTCGATGCCTTCCTTCGCCAGGATCTCCGCCGCCTCGAGGCAGAAGTTGACGGGACGGCCCCACGAGCAGACGGTGACGTCCTTGCCCTTGCGGCGTGTGGCGGCGTGGCCGAACGGAATCAGGTACTCGCCCTCGGGCACATGGCCCTTGTTGCCGAGCATGCGCTCGCTCTCGAGGAAGAACACCGGATCGTCGTCGCGGATCGCGGTCTTCATCAGGCCCTTCGCATCGGCGGGGCACGAC
>CAIOCH010000639.1 GCA_903856525.1 uncultured bacterium
ACGGGCGGACGGCTGTCGGGCGAGATCTCCACGAGATCGAGCCCGAGGTCGTAGGCCCGGCGCTTGGCGTCGTCGAGCTCGATGACTCCAACCATTTCGCCATCCTGATCGAGCAGGCGCACGGGCGAGATGCGGATGCGGTCGTTGATGCGCGGACCAAAGTCACGCTGGTCACGCGGGGGGCCTCCGAACGGTCGTCGCGGTGGATAAATGAGTCGGTTCCTTATGCAAGAAGGATGGCGTCGGTGACGGCGGCGGTGGCCAACGCAGACACTGCCCGCGCGTCACCGTCGCGGGAGCGGATCCAGCACACAACTGGAGGGGAGCTCGTGCCCGAACCAACGCAGTGCGACGGACCTCTGGTCGAGGCGGTCGTCATGCGGAGTGGTTGGGCGAGAGCGTCATGGAGGAAACCATAGCACTTTCCCGCCACAGGGGAAGGGGAAAGGGCGTGGAAGGGGGGCATTCACGGCGTTTCGACGCGCTCCAGCCGCACCGAGAGGCGCGCCGCCCCGGAGTTCTGGAAGTACGCCAGCTCAACGGTCACGTCGCGGGGGGAGTCGACGGACCACTCGGTGCTGTCGGTGGTTGGGCCGTGGATGTCCCAGCGCTCGATGACCGTCTGGCCATCGACGCGGACCCGGACGCCGTCGTCGCTCTCCGTCACCAGGCGCCAGCGGCCCGCAGTGAGGCGGAGCGTCGCGGACGCGGTCAGGCAGTAGCGATCGGGGCCCGCGGGCAGCCGCGCCGCATCCCGCGGGGCTGCCGCAAGTTGCCGCGGCCCGCCGCGGGATCGGTCGAGGTCGAGCGCGCGCAGCCGCAGCGTCACGGCGTCGGGGGCGGTGGTCCGTCGGAGGATGTCTTCGACCGTCGGAACCTCGGGCAGCCGGGGCATCCCCTCGCGGTCGAGGACGGCGATCCTGGTGTCCCACACGGCATCCAGCAGCAGTCCGTCGACCGAACTCGCGGAGCCTCCGTCCGCTCGGGCGACGGACAGGGTGAAGGGCAGCGCGGCGCCGACCGACTCGCCCGCGCGCTTCGCATGGACCTCGACGAGCAGCCCTCCGTCGGGATGCACGCCCAGCGGCCGCACCGCGATCCCGTCTCCCGTGATGGCGATCGAAGGGGCATCGCCGCTCCCGAGCACGCGAAACCGCGCGGTCGCAGGGGCGTCCGTCGCCGGGCCCCCCGCGCCGTCCGGCGGTGCGGGCACCACCAGCAGGTCGCGGTGATTCCACGGTGCGAACTCGCCCATGACGATGTCGGCGCGGCCGCGGTGGCCGACGCGCGACTCCGTCGGCGTCCGCGTGCCGGGCAGCCTCGCCAGGCGCTCCTCGAGGTCCGCGAGCCGTCGAGTGACCTCGCCCTCGGGTTCCGTGACGGCCTGGGCTTCCATGACGCCCTCGGCTTCCGTGACGGCCTCGGCTTCCGTGACGCCCTCGGCACCGTCCGCGCGCACGGCGCCGTCCGTCCGCGCAGCGTCGAGCACCCGCGTGCCGCTGCACGCATCGTCCTGCACGATGGTCGCCGAACACTCGATCCAGCGGTTACCCCCGACGAGCGTGTGGAGCGCGCCGCGGAGCTCGATCGGCGCTGCGATGCGCGTGAAGCTGTTGTCGAGCACCATGTTGTCGGCCGCACCGGCGCCGTTCGCCTTGGCCCACGGCAGCCTGCGCAGTCCCTCGTCGGCATCGGTCCAGAAGTGCACCGACACGGGCTCGTCGGCGAAGCGGTTGCGCATGATCCGCACCCGCTGCGCGTGCTCGAGGTTGGCGCCGCCGCGCTCGAGCCCGTACCCCGCGCCGCCGTTGCTGCGGAAGTCGTTGTCCACGATCTCGCTGTCGCGCGCGTAGCCGCCCCAGATTCCGCAGATGGCGTTGCCTTCGAGCGTGTTGCCGTACACCAGGTTGCGGGAACTGAACGTCATCTCCAGCCCATGCGCGGCCGCGAACGAGAGGTCGTTGCGCGCGAAGGTGTTGCCGCTGCAGCCGCGGCCGCGGTACCACGCGAGCGGGTCGTCGAAGTCGATCGCCGACGAGGGACAGGGACTCTCGCCGAGCGCCTCGCGGCCCGCGAAGCCGAACACGCCGTCGCCTCCGTGCGTGATGCTGTTCAGCGCCACGAGATTGTCGCAGCACTGCTCGAACATGAGGAGGCCGGCGGAGTCCTGCCCGCGGTTGTAGACGCCGTGCGAGTAGCCGCGGATGCAGTAGACGAGGCGGTTGCGGCACACGGTGTTGCGCGAGGAGCGCCACATGGCGACGCCCCAGCCCGAGAGAAACGAGCAGTCGTTGTCGTAGATCGCCGTGTCGGTCACGCGGTCGAGCACGAGGCCGTTCTGCGTGCCATGGCTGGTGACGCGCCGGATCGTCGCGTTTCGCGCGCTGCGCACCGACACGCCGGCCCCATGCTGCGCGACCCACTCGCCGCCGTCGTTGTGGTGGGGGTACAGCCAGTCTCCCGCGAACTCGGCGAGCGGTGTCGATCGCAGCCGCTGCGCGTAGTTGCCACTGGTGTCGAGGTCCTCGAGCACGAGCCCGTCGCAGCTCTCCGCGTGGATGCCCACCTTGAAGCCGCGCACCGAGCCGTTGCGGAGCGTGACGCCTGCGCCGCGGATGGCGATGCCGATACCCGCATGGGTATCAGGTGCGGCGGTTCCGCCCGTCAGCGTGCCGCCGCCGAGATCCACGGTGATGGGTCCGCCGTCCGCGGGTGGCTCGATGAGGATCACGCCATTTCCATCCGCGTCCGCGATGGTGGTCGCGGGCAGCGCGAGCGTGCAGCTGCGGCGGATGACGGTGTTGTCGTGCTCGATCACCACGACATCGTCTGCGGCGGCACGGCCGCCGATCACGGTCAAGGCGATCATCACCAGCGCGCGAAAACACGGACTCGGATGCAACGGCATGATCGGGATCGTATCGATCAACGGATGCCGCCCGCGCTGTCCGAGGGTGTGGAGCTGGCGCTACTTCGCGAGCATCGCCTGCACCGTTCCCGGTGCGCCCGACAGCAGCCGCTGCGCGATCTCGGCGGCGATCCCGTCGACGAACGCGTCGAACGGCATCTCGCCGAGGTTGGCCTCGACGCCGCGGGCGCGCACGCTCACGACGCGGTTCTCCGCATCGCGCGGGCCGACGACCGCCATGTAGGGGATCTTCTCCTCGGCGGCAACCTTGATCTTGGCCTGCACGCGGTCGTTCGAGTGGTCGACCGTGGCGCGCACGCCGCGCGACTTGAGCGCGCCGACGAGCTCGTCGGCGTAGCCCGCGCTCTTTTCGCTGATCGGCAGCACGCGCACCTGCTCCGGGTTGAGCCAGCAGGGGAACGCACCGGCGAAGTGCTCGATGAGCACTCCGCAGAAGCGCTCCATCGAGCCGAACGGCGCGCGGTGGATCATCACGGGGCGGTGCTGGCGGTTGTCCTGGCCCACATAGGTCAGGTCGAAGCGCACGGGCAGGTTGTAGTCGACCTGCACGGTACCCAGCTGCCACGAGCGGCCGATGACATCCTTCACGACGAAGTCGATCTTCGGGCCGTAGAACGCGGCCTCGCCGGGCTCCTCGCTGAAGGGGACGCCGAGCGTCTTGGCTGCGTCGCGGCAGGCCTGCTCGGCCTTGTCCCAGTTGGCGGGGTCACCGACATACTTGGTGTTGTCGGGGTCGCGCAGGCCGACGCGCACGCGGTAGTCGTTCATGCCCAGCGTGCGGAAGATGATCTTCACGAGCGAGAGGCAGCCGAGGACCTCCTCGGCCACCTGGTCCTCGCGCACGAAGAGGTGCGCGTCGTCCTGGGTGAAGCCGCGCACGCGGGTCATGCCGGTGAGCTCGCCCGACTGCTCCCAGCGGTAGACGGTGCCGAACTCGGCGAGGCGCACGGGCAGGTCGCGGTAGCTGTGCGGTTCGCTCGCGTAGATCTTGGCGTGGTGCGGGCAGTTCATCGGCTTCAGGAGGAAGCCGTTGATGAGCTTGTCCGCGTCCATGACCTTGTCCTGGCCGATCACTTCACGGCCGGTACGGGTGTTGAGCTGTTCCGCGAACTGCGCGCTCACGCCGTCGATGCGCGACACGAGCTCGGCGCAGGTGCAGCCGGAGTCGCAGAGTCTCGTGAGGTCATCACCCTCGACGATCGCGGGGAACTGCGATTCCTTGTAGTACGGGAAGTGGCCGCTGGTCTTGTAGAGGTCGAGCTTGCCGATGTGCGGCGTGTAGACCTGCATGTAGCCTTGCTTGCGCAGCTCCTCGCCGATGAAGTTCTGCAGCTCGCCGCGCACGACCGAGCCCTTCGGCGTCCAGAGGATCAGGCCCTGGCCGACCATCTCGTCGATGTGGAAGAGCCGCAGCTGCTTGCCGAGCGTGCGGTGGTCGCGGCGCCGCGCCTCCTCCTGCAGGCGGATCTGCGCCTCGAGCTCTTCCTTGGTCGCGAATGCCGTTCCGTACACGCGGGTCAGGCGGTCGAGCTTCTCGTCGCCCTTCCAGTAGCTCGACGCGAGCGAGAGCACCTTGAAGGCGCCGATCTTGCCCGTCGACGGCACGTGCGGGCCGCGGCAGAGGTCTTCCCAGTTCTTGCCGGGCTCGCCGGTGGCGTACCACGAAAGGGCCGTCGAACCAGCCTCTGCGGCGCGTTGCGCGTTGTCGAGCTTGAACTTCGAGCCTTCCTTCTGCAGCTTCGCCATCCCGTCGGCGAGCGGCAGGTCGTAGCGGGTGAAGGGGCGGTTCTCGGCGACGATCTTGGCCATCTCGGCCTCGACCTTCTCGAAATCGTCGGCCGACATGACCTTTCCGTCGGGGAAGAGCATGTCGTAGTAGAAGTTCGTCTCGAGCGGCGGACCGTAGACGAGCTGCACTTGCGGGAACAGCCGCTGGATCGCCTCCGCCATCACGTGCGCGCAGGAGTGGCGCAGGAGGTAGAGCGCGTCGGGGCTCACCGTGCCGTCGCGGTTCTTGGCCGTCACGATCGCCACCTTGGCATCGGAGCCGATGCGGTGGGCGAGGTCGACGAGCTCGCCTTCGCCGCCGGCCGTCCAGACCCGGGCGCCGAGCGCGCTCTTGGCGAGTCCCGCGCCGATCGAAGCTGCCACCTCGCCGGCGGTGGGGGCGGAGGCGAATTCCTTGACTGATCCGTCGGGAAGGGTGATCCGAACCATAGACGGACGAGTGTAACTGCCGCGCGCGGGCGGCGGTACGCGGTAGGATTGGGCGAATCCGATGATCTGCCCGTTCTGCAAGGCCGACGACGACAGCGTGATCGACAGCCGCGAGGCCGATGGCGGGGCCGCGGTGCGGCGGCGGCGCGAGTGCAACCGCTGCAAGCGCCGCTTCACCACCTACGAGCGGGTCGAGCGCACCGAGCGGCTGATGGTGATCAAGCGCGACGGTTCGCGCGTGCCCTTCAACGGCGACAACGTGATGCGCGGCATCGTGGCCGCCTGCGGCAAGCGGCCCATCTCGGCCGAGACCAAGGCGGAGCTGGTGCGCACGCTCGAGGACGAGCTCTCCCGCGACTTCGAGCGCGAGGTGCCCTCGGTGGAGATCGGCCGACGCGTGGCCGCGCGGCTGCGCGCGCTCGACGACATCGCCTACATCCGCTTCGCGAGCGAGCACCAGGACTTCCGCACGATCGACGACATCGCGGCCGAGGTGAGGGCGGTGCAGGAGTCCCCGCGGGATGTCCGGGACCAGAGGCGCCTCTTCGGAGAGTGACGGGTCGGATCCCCCCCGGTTCAGAACACCGATTCAGAACACCGGTTCAGAACCCCGGATCAGAGCCCCCGGATCAGAGCCCCCGGATCAGAGCCCCCGGATCAGAACCTCCCGGTTCAGAACCTCACGGTTCAGATCTCCTCGATCTCCGTGCACTTCTTGGCGGCCAGCGCGTCGAGCTGATCGCAGAACTTCTTGGTCATCTCGTCGAGGTCCTCCTTGGCGCTCTTGGCGGCGTCCTCGGGGATCGCGTTCTTCTTGTCGGCCACCGCGGCGTCGATGGCCTTGTTGCCGTCGCGGCGCTCGTTGCGCACGGCCACCTTCGATTCCTCCGCGAGCCTCTTCACCTGCGTGGTGAGCTGCTTGCGGCGATCGGCGCTGGGGGCGGGCACGTTGATGCGGATGACCTGCCCATCGGCCATGGGATTGAGCCCGAGGCCCGCGGTTTCGATGGCGCGCACGATGTCCTGCTTCGCGCCCGGATCGAACGGCTTGACCACCAGCTGGGTCGCTTCGGCCACGGAAATCGCGGCCAGCTCGCGCAGGTCGGTGTGCGAGCCGTAGTAGTCGACCTTGATGTACTCGAGCAGCGCCGTGTTGGCGCGGCCGGTGCGGATGCCGCGGAGCTCGCGCGCCAGATAGTCGGTCGACTTCTGCATGCGCTCGTCGGTCTCGAGGAGAATGGTGTCGAGGTCCATAGGACCGCGGAGTGTAGCAAGGCGCTGCACGTGCGCCGAATCGCGGGAAATGCAGTCTCCGCACTCCTTGACCGCGCGTCGCGCGCAGGGTGCAATGAGGACATGTCCGCATCGAAGGTCCCTCAGCGTCTCGTCCTCAAGATCAGTGGAGAAAGCCTCGCGCCCGTTGGGCAGCTGGGCATCGATACGCAGGAACTCAAGGTGATTGCGGGCGAGATCGCCTCGGCGTGCGAGCTCGGCGGCCAGATCGCCGTGGTGGTGGGTGGCGGCAACATCATCCGCGGCGCCCGCATGGCCAAGGACGGCGTGGTGCACCAGTCGACCGCCGACTACATGGGCATGCTCGGCACCGTGATCAACGGCCTGGCGCTCAAGGAGGCGCTTGAGGGAATCGGCCGCCCCGCGCGCGTGATGAGCGCGATCAACGTGCCCGCCGTCGCGGAGCCGTTCATCCGCGGCCGCGCGCTGCGGCATCTCGAGAAGGGCCGGGTGATCATCCTGGTCGCGGGCACCGGCAACCCGTTCTTCACCACCGACACCTGCGCCAGCCTGCGGGCGATCGAGCTCAACGCGAGCCTGCTGCTCAAGGCCACGAAGGTCGACGGCATCTACACCGCCGATCCCAAGAAGGACCCCAAGGCCACCCGCTACGAGCGCCTGACCTTCGCCGAGGCCATCGAGAAGCAGCTCGGCGTGATGGACCTGACCGCGCTCACCATGTGCATGGAGCACGACCTGCCCGTGTGCGTGTTCGACTACAAGGCGCCGGGCAACATCCGCCGCGTGGTGGCCGGCGAGCGCATCGGCACGGTGGTCACGCGGAGCTGAGGTTGTCGGGGACTGACGTGGAGGGACGGACTGACGTGGAGGGAGGGACTGCGTGGAGCGTGACTGGCGCCGCCCCCCGATCCCGAGGCCACGCAGTCGGAGCAGCGTTGCCACGTGGGTGGGATTTGCGGCGACTTGTCTCGCGAAGCCCGAAAAATGAACGCGGTTCCCTACAATGTCCGACCGCCGTCGGCGTATTTGGACTCGTGGTGAACCCGCTCGCATCCTCATCATCTGCATCGCGATCCGCCGGCGCCTCCACCGATCCGAGGTCGCCCGAGCAGATCCTCCGCGACGAGCGGGGGCGGATGGTGCGCGAGCGCTGGATGCACCTGCTGCTCCTCGGGTTCGCACTCTCGGTCGTGTTCCATGTGATCTGGATCCTCTATCTCTGGACCCAGAAGGTCGAGGCCCCGGGCGCAAACGACCGTCCCGCCTCAGTGGAGATCGCGCTTCAGGAACTGCCGCCCACCGTCGAGGTGGTGAACGACCAGGTCGAGCTGCCCGATCCGTCGCCGACTCCGATCGGCCCCGTGACCACCGAGCTCGATCCCGAGCCCATGTCTGCCCTCTCAACCGAGACTGCGCCCACGGACCCCGGCATGATCGAGGCGCCCGGCATCGGCGCCATCGCGGGCGGCGGCGGCGCGGGCACCGGCATCGGCATCGGCAGCGGCCGCGGCGGCGGCGGCACGAGCTTCTTCGGCGTGGGCGGCCGCGGCACGCGGTTCGCGTTCATCGTGGATATCTCGGGGTCGATGGAGCAGGAGAACCGCATCGGTACCGCGCTCGCCGAGCTCAAGCGCTCGTTGGGCGCTCTGCAGGACTTCACCCAGTTCTACGTGGTGCTCTACTCGAACGGCGCCGTTCGCCCCGACTTCGAGAACGACGGCTGGCTCAAGGCCACGCGCGCCAACAAGAACCGCATGAACCAGTGGATCGACATGCAGGGGCCGCGCGGGGGCACCTATCCGCTGGAGGCGTTCGACATCGTCTTCAAGCTGCCGCAGCCGCCCGATGTGATCTTCTTCCTCACGGATGGCGAGATTCCCGGCGACACCATGTACCACCTGCGTGGTTACGCCGAGGAACTCAAGCGCGAGATCATCATCAACACCATCGGCTTCTCGAGCGAGGCAGGGCGGGAGCCGCTCGAGCAGATCGCGCGCGAGTTCCGCGGCGTGTTCCGATTCGTCCCCTCGCGTGGTGGCGGGGGAACGCCATGAACCTGGATTTCTCGATCGTCGCCCGCCGCTGCGTGGCCGCGATGATCCTGTCGATGTCCGCCGCCCCTGCGCGCGCCGATGTCGAGGTCGACCTGCGGCAGGGCGGAGGCTCCGTGCGCGCCGACAGCGCGACGGGTGATCTCGGCGGGCTGACCGTGCGCGGGCCGCAGCTCTGGTCCGACGAGGGCGCGCTCTCCGAGCGCTACCGCGGCGCGGTGCTGCCCTGGGACATGGTGCGCGAGGTGCGCGGCGACAGCGCGGGCATCGGCGATTTCCTGGCGATCGGCGAGGACCTCTGGCGCGCGCGCATCCGCATCGAGCGCGGCGACGAGGCGCTGGCCCAGCCGATCCTCGCCAAGCACTGGGCGCGCTTTCGCGACGCCGAGGGTCCGACCGCGGCTCTGGCGGCCGAGGGGCTGCTGCGCGTGGCGCTCGCCAACGGCGACATCCGTGCCGCCGCGGAGCCCTGGCTGTCGTGCCTGCGGCACCGCAGCGCGGGCATCGCCTCGCGATTCCCCGGGCTTCCCGCGGCATTCGACGCCGACAACGGACTGCTGCCCGTGCTCTCGCCGTTCATGCCCGAGTCGCGCCGCGCCGACCTGATCGCGGCCTGCGACGCGGCGCGTGCCAGTGGCGAGGCGGGAGACGTGGCGCGGCTGGTCGTGCGCATCGCGCGTGGCGAGGTTGCGACCGGCGCCGGCGAGGCTGCAGGTGCGACGAAGCCATCGGATGCGGCCAAATCTGACGGAACCAAGTCTGACGGAACCAAGTCTGAGGGAACCAAGTCTGACGGAACACGGACCGCGCCGCCCTCCGTGCGCGCGCTCTCGCTGCTTGCCGACATCAGCGGCGCCGCCGACGCCCGCGTGCTCGAGCGGGCCGTGGGTGCGTTCGACCGCGCGTTCGACGAGCCGCCGAGCTACCTCGCTGCATGGCGGCTTGCAGCCATCGGCACCTGCCGTGCGCGTTTGGCGCGCGCGCTGCCGGCCGACGCTGCCCGCGCCTCGGCGCTCGGTCGCGCGGCGCTCGATCTTCTTGCGGTTCCCGCCGCGGGTCTCGACGCGAGCGGCCTCGTGGATGCGTATGCACTCGAAGAGGCGGGCCGCCTCCTGCGGGAGGCAGGCGACGACGCGAGCGCGTCGCAACTCGATGCCCTCGCCCGCGAGAAGGTCAAGGACAGCACCCGCTCCATGGCGCGTTGAGCGCAGAGCGGTGAAACGAACCCGGTCAGGATGCCTCAGGCAAGAAGCCCCCGTCAGGATCCCCGCCCCAGCCCAGGACACATGCCATGAACAGCCACCTCACCCAAGTACTCCTCCAGGCCAGCGCCGAAGCCGACAAGGGCGGCGGCTCGCTGCTCAAGTTCATCACCGGCGGCGGCGTGATCGGCTACATCATCGTGCTGCTGTCGATCGTGGCGGTGGCCTTCGTGGTGATCCACTTCGTGCAGATCCGCCGCGTGGCGCTGCTTCCGCCCGAGAAGGTCAAGGGCGTGCGCGAGATGGTGGAGCGCGGCGACCTCGAGGGCGCGCTGGAGTACTCCACGCTGCCCGCCAACGACTGCTACTACCTGCGCGTGATCGGCGCGGGCCTCAAGCGCTTCCTGCGCTCGCCGTTCGGCGCGTTCGAGATCAAGAACGCCATGGAGGAGGCCGGCGCCGAGGAGACCGCGAAGCTCTACCGCACCATGGATGTGATCGCGACCATCGGCGCCGTGGCGCCGCTGCTGGGACTGCTGGGCACGGTGCAGGGCATGATCGGCGCGTTCGACACCGTGGCCACGGGCGCGGCGAACAACGCGAGCTACTACGAGGAGCTCGCGTCGAACATCGCCATCGCGCTCATCACCACGTTCCAGGGACTGGTCGTGGCGATCCCGTGCGTGTCGATCTACGGCTACCTGCGCAACCGCGTCGACGCGCTCGCGGGCGAGTGCGCGGGCAACGCCGAGGAGATCGTGACACTTGTCGAGAAGAGCAGCCGCAAGGGCAGCAGGTGACGCGCACGTGACGCGCACGTGCCAAGCACGTGCCAAGCACGTGACGCGTGCCCCCTACGCGTGAGTGTGTGGAACAGTCCGACGCCAGCCGTCCACCGAAGACCAAGGAAACACCGTGCAGTTCAGGAACAGCCGCAACACGATCCGGACCGTCGCCATCGACATGACACCGATGATCGACATCGTGTTCCAGCTGCTGATTTTCTTCCTGGTGACGGCGCAGATGGCGCAGCAGACCCGCGCCACGCTCGATCTCCCCAAGGAGAAGGGCGAGGAGACCAAGGAGACCGAGCAGGCGGGCCTGACCATCAACGTGCTCGCCGATGGCAGCGTGGTGGTGAACGACGAGGTGCTCTCGTACGAGGCGCTCGACCGGCTGGTCGACGAGGCGGTCGCGCGCGCCGGCGGCGTGAACGAGCTCAAGCCGCTCGTGCGCGCCGACCGCAACTGCGACGCCGCGAAGCTCAACGAGGTCTTCAACCGGCTGAGCGCCCGCGGGCTGTCGGCCATCCGCCTTGCGACCGAAAGGAGCCGCTGAGATGCGCTTCCGCCGCAAGGGTGACGACCGCAAGCCCGAGCTCAACCTCGCGTCGATGATCGACGCGACGTTCCTGCTGCTCGCGTTCTTCATCTTCACGCAGGGCGCGGGCTCCAACGAGTCGAAGCTCTCCCCCAACCTGCGCGTGCAGCAGGGGACCGATGCGAAGGACGATCTCGAGCCGCAGGTGCTCGAGGTGCTGCGCGTGGACGGCGCGGTGATGTACCGGCTCGGCTCGGCGGACTACCCCGACCGCCGCGCGCTCACCGAGGCGCTCAAGGGCCTGTCGCTCGAGCGCGGGCTGTTCGTGCGCGTGTACGCGGGCGTCGATGTTGGTTCGGCGGCGACGGCGATCCAGGTGGGTCGCGATCTTGGATTCGAGGCGGTGACCTATGTGCCTGCGAAGTGACGCCACAAGCCCCCGCATCGGACCGATCCGCAGCGGACTCGCGGCCGCCGTGCTGGCGGCGGCGACGCTGTTCGGAGCGGGTTCCGCGCGCGCCGACGAACTGCTCGACTACCTCGACGCGCGCGGGCTCGACACGCTCGCCGCCATGCGCATCGAGGAGCTTGCCGCGGGTGCGGCGCCCGCCGAGAAGGCGCAGCTGCTCGACCGGCTCGCGGAGCTCTACTCGCGCATGCTCGACGACACCACGGACCCCGCGGTCCAGGCGCGTCTGCTCGAGCGGGGCGATGAACTCGCCGACCGGATCAGCAACGCCAAGGTGAGCAGCACCAAGGGCGACTCCTTGCGCGTGGCGCTCGCCCGCACCCGCTACCGCAGCGCGGCGCGCGTGGCCGAGAGCGTGCGCGCGGGCCTTCCGGGCGATGCGGAGGGGGCCGTGGCTCTGCTCTCGCAGCAGATCGACACGCTGCTCGAGGTGAGCGCGCGCGCCGAGAAGCGGGCCAACGACATCGAGCGCCGCATCGACGGCGAGCGCGCCGTGGAGGCCGAGTCGCTGCAGGCCGAGAAGGAGCGCGA
>CAIOCH010000640.1 GCA_903856525.1 uncultured bacterium
CTGCGCACTGAGAAGGTCTACGAGAACTTCGTCCTCGAGTTCGACTGGAAGCACCTGTCGTATCCCGGAAACGCTGGCCTCTTCGTGTGGTCCGACCCGGTGTGTGCCAAGGGCGTGCCCTTCTCGCGCTCGATCGAGGTGCAGATCATGCTGACCCCCGACAATGTCGACGGCCAGGGCCGCACGATGTACACGGGCCAGGGCGACATCTTCTCCATCTGGGGCGCCAGCATGACCCCCGATCGCCCGCACCCGGGTGGCTGGGAGCGCTGCCTGCCGAGCGCACGCACCACCAAGGGCGCCGGCGAGTGGAACCACTACAAGGTCACCTGCAACGAAGGCGTCATCAAGCTCGAGGTCAACGGCACCGAGGTGTCGGGGGCGTCCAATGTCTCGCCGCGCAACGGCTACATCTGCCTCGAGAGCGAGGGCACGGAGATCTGGTTCAAGAACATCAAGCTCACCGAGATGCCCGCCGGCAAGCTCGGCATCAAGCCCAACTGGGATGTCGACCACTCGCTGGCAGGCATGCGGCCGATGTTCGACGGCCTCACCATGGCCGGCTGGAAGGAAGGCGCCGACAAAGGCGAAGCCGCCCCGTCCACATGGACCATGGGTGGCAACATCGTGCGCTTCAATGGCAAGGGCAAGAGCCTCTGGTCCGACGCGTCGTACGGCGACTTCGACATGATCTGCGACTGGAAGTGGACCGGCGAGCACCAGGGCAAGATGATGCGCCCCGTCATCGGCCTCGACGGCAACACCGTCAAGGACGAGAGCGGCAAGGACAAGATGGTCGAGGTCGAGGAGCGCGACAGCGGCATCTACCTGCGCGGCAGCTCCAAGAGCCAGGTGAACATCTGGTCGTGGCCATGCGGCTCGGGCGAGGTGTACGGCTACCGCACCGATGGCTCGATGCCGGCCGAGGTCCGCGCAGCCGTCACGCCGCGGATGAACGCCGACGCGCCGATCGGGCAGTGGAACCGCTTCCGCATCCGCATGGTGGGCGATCTGCTCAATGTGTGGCTCAACGGAAAGCACGTCATCGTCGACGCGCATCTCCCGGGCGTCGCGAAGGAAGGACCGATCGCGCTCCAGAGCCACGGGTGCCCGATCGAGTTCACCAATGTCATGATCGAGCGGCTCGACGGACGGAAGTGAGTCGCGGCGGTCTCACGGGCCTTTTTCGGGCCATGGGGCTTGCGGTCGGGGTCGTTGCGGGGAAACTGCCTTGATGCTGCACCGCTCCGCATCACAGTGCGCGATCCTCGTCACCTTCACCGCCGCCCTCGCCACCCACCAGGCATCGGCCCGGCATGGGGTCCCATGCCTCGGTGAGCATGTGTCCGGAACTCCAGACGACGGATCGGCCGTCACGCATGCGCGACGGCCTTCGTCCACGGATGCGGATGCAGTCACGTTCTCGGTTTCCGAGTTGCAGGGCGTTGGACTCGGCGCGCACCTCCCCGCCGCATTCGATTCGCTCGGAGCGCGTGAACTGCGCGTGGTCCGCCGCACGGAACTGCATCCCGGAGCACTGCACCTCTGCCTCGAGCATCCAGGCGATGCATTGCGCCACGCCTCGCTCGTCCTGCATGAAGGACGACTGACGGGCGCGATCTACCCGGGCGGTTCGCTGCGTGTCGTGCTGACGGGCGACCGCGCCGGCTTCTCGCGACGCTCGCACGAGAATGCCGCCGACGACCTGCCCTGCGGCCACCACGATGCGCTTCGGGTGGGGGATGGAGCCGTCGACTTGGAGCCCGACGGGGACGGTGGCGTCGCCGGGGCCTGCGATGATGGATCCCGCGTCGATGTGTTCGTCCTGTACACGCAGGCAGCCGTCAACCAGGCGGGAGGACTCACCCAGCTGCAGGACTGGTTGCTGTGGGCCGTCGCCGACTCGAATGCGATCTACGCCGACTCGGGGATCGGCCTTTCCATGCGGCTGGTGGGAAGCGCCCTCGCCCAGGGATACTCGGAGAACGCGTCGATGTCGAACGACCTGTACGCGCTGACCGACCCAGCCGATGGAATCCTCGATGAGGCGCTGCCGCTGCGGAACTCCGCCCGCGCCGACATGGTCGCACTGGTGCGTGCCGACGGCGGGGGCGCGTGCGGCGTCGCCTGGCTGACGGGGTCGAGTGCGGCGAACGAGGGATACGGCTACAGCGTGACCGCGCTCGGCTGCTTCACGAACCGGACCTTCACCCACGAACTTGGCCACAACATGGGCTGCTGTCATGCGCCAGGCGACGGCGGAGGCTGCCTCAACGGCGGCGTGTTCCCCTACTCCACCGGACACCGGTTCTTCGGGACCAACGGCGCCGAGTACCGGACCGTGATGGCGTACGCCCCGGGCACGCGCATTCCGCGGTTCTCATCGCCGCTGGTCTCGTACCAGGGAACCCCGACAGGCATCGCGGACGCACGCGACAACGCGCGGACGATCAACACCACCCGCTTCGCGTTCACGCAGTACCGCTGCAACCCGTGCGAGGCGGACGTCAACGGCGATGGCTTGCGCGACGGCGCGGATCTCGCGCTCGTCCTCACGGGATGGAGCTCGAGCGCACCCGACATCAACGCCGACGGAGTGGTGAATGGTGCGGACCTCGCGATCCTCCTCGACGTGTGGGGCCCCTGCCCCTGAGCACATCGCGGCAGCTCGGGCACCGAGGACCGCGCGATCGGAAATCGCCATCGAGTCGCCCCGTCGACGATACCCATGAAACAACGAAGGGACTGCCGTGGCAGTCCCTTCGTATTGGGTGTTGGTTTCGCGGAGGGTGCATGCACCCAGCGAGAATCACTCTTCGGTGTTCTCGCGGTGCTGCATCTGCGCCTTGAGGCGCGCCAGGATCGAGGAGTGCATCTGGCTCACGCGCGACTCGCTGAGGTCGAGCGTGGCGCCGATCTCCTTCATGGTCATCTCCTCGTAGTAGTAGAGGATGACGATGAGGCGCTCGGCGCGGGAGAGGCCCTTGGTGATGAGCGCCTGGAGGTCCTGCTTCTGCACGGCCTGGAGCGGGTTCTCCTGACGACCGTCCTCGACCACGTCGATCTCGCGCACATCCTTCGAGCTGTCGGTCTCGAAGCACTTGCGGGTGAGGCTCACCATCGAGATCGGACGAGAGTCCTTCTGCAGCTTCTCGAACTCGTCGCCCGAGACGTTGAGTCGAGCCGCGACCTCGTCCTCTGTCGGACGGGCGCCGGTCTCCATCTCGATCGACTTGCGCACCTTCTCGACCTTGGCGGTGCGGCTGCGCACGAGGCGCGGCACCCAGTCCATCGAACGGAGCTCGTCGAACATCGCGCCGCGGATGCGCTGGGTGCAGTAGGTCTCGAACTTCACGCCGCGATCAGGGTCGAACGACTCGACGGCGTCCATGAGGCCGAATGCGCCCGCGCTCTTCAGGTCATTGATCTCGACTTCACTGGGAAGGCGCTTGTGCAGGCGCTCGGCGGCGTAGGCCACGAGATCAAGGTGACGACCGATGAGGAAGTTGCGAACCTCTTCGGTCGGCGACACGCGGTACTCGCGCCAGATCTGGTCGATCGGGCGCTCCGCAAGCGAGAGCGGCTTGGCGGGAGCCTTGGCGGCACGCGCCGCGGCGGCCCCACTCGCCGTGGCCTTCGTGACGGAACGCAGCGGCTTGGCGGAAGGCACCTTCACGGAGGACACCTTGACGGAAGGTACCTTGGCGGAAGGCATCTCGGCGGCCACCGCGACGGAGGTCACATCCACCGCGGCGACGGAGCGGGTTCGGCTTGGCTTGGCAGATGCGCGAGATTCGGTTGCAGCCGGAATGGCCGCAGCAGGCTTCGCGGTGCGCGACTTGGTCGTCGGACGCTTGGCGGCCGCATCGCTGGGGAACTCCGCGACGGCAGTTGCAGAAGGGGCGGCAGAGGCCGCCGATCGGCCCGCGCGGGATGCGGGAAGCGCCGCGGAGGGCGCGATGGACTTGGCTGGACCAGCGGTGCTCCGTGCGGGAGACGCGCTGGCTGCAGCCTTGACTTGCTTGCGGACGGACGGATTCTCTCGTGCAGTTCTGGACATTCGGTCGGCTCCTTGACCACTCGTCCTCTGATCTGTTGGACCTGCTCCGCGACGCGCGCGTACGCGTCGGGGTGACAAGCCCACTCACCTCTCCCGAACGGCGGACAAGCCGACCGAACGGGACACCTCCGACGGACCGTTCTCCAGACGGACCGCCAGTGCGCGTGAGGCGGGCTCTTCCGATTGCCCCGTGTGAACAGTGCTCGTGTCGCATGCAGCGCATGCTTTGGACGCGTCGCGGAACGAAGGCACGGCATGAACGCCGACAGGCCTCAGTCACGGACGGTCTTCGCGAGATCCGTTCGCACGGGCGGATGAGCTCCACTCACACGCCCTTCGATTTGCCCGGATCCACCCGCCGACCTGCTGGGCGCGCCATGCACACCCTGCCTGCGGAGGACGGAAGTCCTTGCAAATCCACGCGTTTTGCGGGGGAACCTGTTGTTTCTCAGGCCTCCGCGCACCACGCGAGTCGTGATCGTTGGACATCCTTGTCCACTTTCACGACGTCAGTATAACGAGAATCCCGATGCTGCAAGGGCCTTTCGGTTCGCGCCTCACTCTTTTCCGCAAGGAGTCTCCGTGGCCCGCATGGACCGCACTGTCACCCTCGAGCATCGAGCCAGCGACTTCACGAAGCGCCATCAGCGCCCGCGGCGATCATCGATTCCAACGCGATCCGATGCCAGCGACGCGGCATCATCCTCGATCACATCGACACCGGTCAGACCATCCACATCCACCCCATCGCCCGCATGACCCGCAGGATCGCTGCGTGCCGAATCCCGCACCATCTCGTCCTCCATGCGCGCCACCTCCTCGCGCACGATCCACTCGCACACGAGTCCGAGCGCAAATCCGCCGGCGAATCCGAGGAGCATGGCGAGAAGCGCGCGCCCGATGACCGTGGTGGAGGGATTGTCGCTCGCGATGCCCACGAACACCGACACGGCGAACGCCGCGAAGGCGGTGCATGCCGCGGCCGCCTGCGGAATGGGAATCCGCGGGACGGGCCTGGTGACGGGTGAGAATCGGGCGGAAGCGTGGGCCATGACGGGAAGCGGTTCAGTCGCTGCCGCATGCTGCGGCTGCGAGGGGCCAGGTGCGATGACGCCTCGGGGAACGCCCGAGGTGGACGACCCGAACGGACGATCCATCTGAACGGAGATCCGTTCAGGTGTCGGCCGGGAGACGCTCGCCCCTACGGACGGGCGGCGACCAACGCAGCGAGCCGGGCGAGGAAGCCCTTCCGCTGGTCGGCAGGTCCTTGATCGGCAAACTCGCCACTGCCGCTTTCGCCGGAAAGCGCCAGCGCCAGGCGACGCACGGCGCGCGACGCGGGGGCATCGGGCGACACCACCGAGAACGGCGCCCTCCGCCGCACGGCCGCCGGAACCAGCGGATCGAGCGGAATGAATCCGGCGAACTCGATGCGGGTGCTGAGGAAGGCGCGCGCCACGCGGTCGATGCGGGCATGCACAGCACGTGCCTCGTCTTCGGTCGAAGCCATGTTCACGACAAGCCGCAGGCCATCCCGGCAGCCGCGGGCCACGAGGGTCTTGATCGCCCCGTAGGCGTCGGCGATGGCGGTGGGCTCGGGCGTGGTCGCGACGAGGATCGAGTGGGCCGCCGCGGCGAACGCCATGGAGTTGGCGCCGATCCCCGCACCCGTGTCCACGATCAGCACATCGGTCGAACGTTCCAGCGCCAGAAGCTGGTCGAGCACGTTGCGGCGCTGGGTCTGTCCCATGTCGGCGATGCGCGACACGCCCGAAGCGCCCGGGATGAGCCGGAAGCCGCCGGGTGCGTGCACCATGACCTCCTCCAGGCTGCGCTCGCTCGACACGACGTCCTCGAGGGTGGCGCGCGGCGTGATGCCGCACAGCACATCGGCGTTCGCCAGACCGAGATCGGCGTCGAGCAGCACCACGCGCTGCCCACGCGCCGCGAAGGCCACGGCGAGATTCACCGCGAGGTTGGTCTTGCCCACGCCCCCCTTGCCGCTGGAGACGGCGATGGCTCGTGCGATGCGGCTCGAGCGCGTGCGGTCGCCCGCCGACACTGGGCTCACGCTGAACCCACCAGGCGCGGCCGATGAGGCAGGCGCGATGGCAACAGCGGCCTGCTCAGGGGTGGCGCGCGGTGGAATGACGAGTCGACGGAGTCGCTCCGCCTGATCGGGCGACGGTGTGCGGTCATGCATCAGCGGACCTCGCTCC
>CAIOCH010000641.1 GCA_903856525.1 uncultured bacterium
GAGCGTGTCATTCGGAGACTCGATCATCACCACCCCATGCCACGCGAGAACACGGGTTCCGCATGCATCCGCGTACTGCCACTCCGCCATGCCGTCGGGCGGCACAACCGCGCCGAAGCCGTGCCGCACCAGGTGCTCGCGCAACGGACCCAGCCGCGTCGAGACGCGACGGTAGATGCGGACCGATGGAGAACGCGCGGTTGCCACGCGGGTAGGCTACCTCCATGTCCACGACCGCCACCGCGCCCTACGCCGCGAATCTCGAGTCGATCCGTGCCGCGCACCGCCGCATCGGACCGTTCACCCACCGCACGCCCGTGCTGACGAGTGCGACGATGGATGCGGCGAGTGGCCGATCGCTCTGGTTCAAGTGCGAGCTGCTGCAGAAGACGGGGTCATTCAAGTTCCGCGGAGCGACCAACGCGGTGCGCATGCTGTCCGACGACGAGGCCGCGCGCGGCGTGGTCACGCATTCGTCGGGCAACCACGCGCAGGCGCTCGCGCTCGCGGCGCGCATGCGCGGGATTCCGGCGCACGTCGTGATGCCGTCGAACTCCGCCGAGGTCAAGAAGGCCGCCGTGCGCGGCTACGGGGGGCGCATCATCGAGTGCGAGCCAACGCTCGAGGCGCGCGAGTCGACCGCCGCGCGCGTGATCGCCGAGACCGGTGCGGTGATGATCCCGCCCTACAACCACGCGAACGTGATCGCCGGCCAGGGAACGATCGCGCTGGAGCTGCTCGACGAGTGCCCGCAGCTCGATGCGATCATCGTTCCCCTCGGCGGCGGCGGGCTCATCTCGGGCATCGCGCTCGCGGCGAAGGCGCTCAAGCCGTCGATCCGCATCATCGGTGCCGAGCCGGAGCTCGCGGGCGACGCCGCCGCGTCGAAGCGCGAGGGCTCGATCCAGCCGGCGATGAAGCCGCTGACCATCGCCGACGGCCTGCGCACCTCGCTCGGGCCGCTCACCTTTCCCGTGGTGCGCGACCTCGTCGACGAGGTGGTGCTCGTGAGCGAGGAGGAGATCCTCGCGCACATGCGCCTCGCGTGGGAGCGGATGAAGCTCACCATCGAGCCGAGCGCCGCGGTGGGCGTGGCGGTCGCCTGCAGCGCGTGGATGCGCGCCAGGCACAACGCCGGCATCGAGGATGCCGGCGTCGTGCTGTGCGGTGGAAACGTCGATCTGGCAGCGCTGCCGTTCTAGCCGCGCCGCCGCGGGTCACGCGTCCTGCTTGCGGTCGCGGTTTTCGGCGCGCTGGCGCTCGAGCTCTCGCATCAGCTGGTCGAGGCGCTCCTCGAGGCGACGCATGCGCTCGTCGCCGGCGCCGTCGCGGGGACGCGGGGTGCGCGGAGCGTTGGGCGCCGCGCGGACCTCGATATCGGTTTCGACATCGCCCGCGAAGCCCTCCTCGCGCATGCGCTGCTCCATGCGGCGAGCCCAGTCCTCCATGCGCCGGTTGAAGACCTCCATGCGCTGGTTGAAGACCTCCATCTGCGCGGGATCGAATCCACCGGGCATCGCGGGCATGCCCGGCATGCGGAACTCGCGCTGCTGCCCGTCGGGTCCCACCAAGAACATCACGCCACCTTCACCCTGCTCGCCGTCAAGGGCCCCGATCGGCGGGATCGCGAACCCCTCCACTCCGAGCGGCTCGAGCGCGGAGAGCATCTCGCCGTCGAACGCCGCCGCCGTGACCTCGACCTTGCGGGTCTCGGCACCGCGCACGAACTCGAGGGCGATCTTGGAACCCGGCTCGGCATCGCGGAGCACGCGGCGGAGATTCGCGCCCGATGCGTTGCGGTCGCCGTTGACCGAGACGATCACGTCGTACTGCTCAAGTCCGGCCGCCTGCGCGGGCAACCCCTCGAGGATGCTGGTGATCATGGTCGACTTGGCGCGGTCGATCTTCAGGTGATGGGCAAGCGCCTCATCGGGCGAGCCGAGCCCGGCGCCGATCATCGACTTCGGTACTTCGGCGATGCCCGGGGGCACGACCATCTGGAAGCCCTCCACCTCGATCGGTTCGCCCTCGCGGATCTCGATTTCGCGCGAATCTGGTCCGACGGCGATGCGGGCGCGCGAGCGCGCCTCTCCGCGGCGACCGTCCTGCTCACCGCTCGCGCCGCCCGAGGACCCGGCCCCGGCGCGCGCGTTGCCACGGGCATCACCCGATGCGCGGCTCTCCGAGCGCGCACGTCCGCCGGAGCTCGACGACGACGAACCGCTGGACGAGCTCGCCGAGCTTCCTCCGCGCGGTCCCGACTCCTGCCGCGACCCGGATTGCACCACCGCGATATGCCTGATCAGCGAGCCATCCTCGGCGAGCAGGTCGTAGCCGTCGGGGACCTTCTTGACGCGGTCGGCGGGGATCGCCCTGCCATCGACCTTGGCCGTCACCACGCGGCCATTCTCGATGCGGAGCTCGATCGAGCGCCCATCGCCGTCGGTGCTCTGGTAGCCGAAGGTCTGCTTTGATGAACCCGATGCGGTTCCGGCCGGCGCGCGCCCGCCCTCCTGCTGCGCCATCGCGCACGAGGAGAGCGAGAGTCCGAGCAGGACCGCGGGAAGGACGAGTGGAAGCGTGTGGTTGCGCATAGGGGTGCCGAATGGATGGATCACTGCACGGTTTCCGTCCGAGGACGGACGAGGATCTGACGCAGGCGGCCGGTTTCTCCCATCGGCGCAACGCGGTAGATCTCGGGAGAGACGCGCCGCTCGATGATCTGGCGCACGATCACGACCTCGAATCCGCGGCCATCGGTGAGCTCTCGGGAGCGGAGAAGCGTGGGAGGGGCGACCTCGCCCTCGACAAGGCCCTCCTCGCGTGCCTTGGCGACGTAGGCGTCGAAGGCCTCGTCGGCGGTGGTGAAACCTGCACCGAGACCGGCGACGCTCGCCTGCTGCTGCGCGGTGCTGCGGGAATCGCGCACGCCGGGCACGAGCGACTGTCCGAACCACGCGAGGGCGATGGCTGCGGCCACGAACCAGCCCAAGCGCGACTGGCGTCCGCCGACGATCCCACGGCGCGGCAGCTCGATCCGATCGGCACGCGCATCGAGGGTGCGGCCGAGACGCGCCAGGCGCAGCTCGTCGGCCTGCCACATCGCCAGCTCCTCGAGGATGGATGGATCGGATGCGCCCCGCGCGCGCACCTCGGCGAGTGCACTGCGGTCACCCGCCACCGCGCGGGAAAGGAGGAGGTCGGCGTCGATCGGCGGCTCGCCGCCCGATGCCTGGTGCTGGTCGTGCGAAGGAGTCATGGTGCGTGGGTCCTTTCCGGTGCGGTGCGTGCCGACGCGGATGGGGTGCTGTGCCCGCCCGAGGCGGCGTCGCGCTCGCTCGCAAGCTGCCGCAGCATGCGGCGCCCGCGGGCAAGACGGGTCTCGACGGTCGTCTCGGGCACATCGAGGAGATCCGCGATGTGCCGCTGGGTCATTCCCTGGGTGGCCTGCAGCATGAGCGGTTCGGCGTAGATCGGCGGGAGCCGCTCGATGAGGGCGAGTGTCTCGCGCGCCTCGTCGGCCGCGGCGCGATCGATGCCAGCGGATCCCCTGCCGCGCTCGCCCGCGAACAGCCCCAACGACCGCCGCTCGATGGCGCTGCTGCGGCCTGCCATGCGGGCCGCGTTGACCGCGACCACCCGCAGCCAGCCACGCAGGCTCGCGGCATCGCGGATGTGCCGGCACTTGGCCACGAGCGTGGCGGCGACCTCCTGCATCAGGTCGTCGATGTCCGACGCGCGCGGAGCGTGGGCCGCGAGCACTGCGGCGATCCAGCGTCGATTGGCGTGCCAGACCTCGGCGATCGCCTCGCGATCACCGTCGGCCGCGCGGGCGAACAGCCGCGTCTCCGCCAGCGACAGCACCTCATCATGGCCAGTCGAATCGGACCGCGCATCGGTCAGCCCGTTCGCGGGCGCATCGGTGGGTGGGCGTGAATTCGGGAAGTCGGCCATGGCCAGGCGAGGGTGCGCGTCTTCCTGCAGGGACGAGTCCGCGGATGGAATCGCGGAGTCTGCGGAGTCCGCATGATGCACCAACCGACCTGATCCGTCACGGTTTCAGCGGAATCGCGAGCGCCCAGGCACGCGCTGCTACCACGAGCTCAATAGCGCCGCGATATCGGTCGCTCCCACGCTCCCATCGCCGTCGAGGTCGCAGTCGGGAGCGAGCGGATCGAAGGGCATGCCCTCGGGGAGCGGCCCCCACGCATTCAGCAGCGCAGCGATGTCGGACGCGCCCACCTCGCCGTTGCCGTCGATGTCGCCGAGCGGCAGGCACTCGAAGCGCGCCGTCCAGCGCACGCCAAAGAGCTGCACCGGCGGCGGATCGTCGGGCTGCGGCGGATTGTCGGGATCGATGTCGTCGCAGTCGAGTCCGTTGCGGAGCGCGAGACCAGCGGTTCCCGCGCCGACGATGAGCGACGAGGCGCCGGCATCGGCGATCATGTTCACCGTGACGGGGCCGCCGCAGAGTGCGGGCGCCAGCAGCCACTTCACATCGTTCGGCCCCTCGCAGTCGCCGCGGAAGTACTGCAGTTCCAGCGGAAACTCCGCCTCGATCGTCACGCGGTGCCGGCGGCGCACGCTCGCGTCGAGCGCGAACCAGTCGAGGTCGCGCGGGCCGCCCGTGGTCACACGCCCCTTGAAGGCGCTGGATCCGCCGCAGACGACGGCGATCCGCCCGCTCACCAGTCCGATCCCGCAGCCATCGTTGAGCCGCTCGTAGCACGGCTCCGCCTCGTCGAGCCCGTCGGGCGACGCGAGCGTGCACGGCTCCACGCCGCACAGCCGCTGCGCGAGGTCGGCGCACAGTTCGTCCCACGACGCGAAGGTGCACCACGCGTCGATGGAGGTCACCAGCTCGCAGCAGGCGTAGTCACTGCACCCCGGCGATGCGTGCGGTGCCAGGCACTCGCCGTCGGCGGGACAATTGATGCCCTCGCAGAGATCGATCGCGGCGTCGGCGCAGGCCTGGTCCCAGGCGATCTCGCAGCAGAGCGGATTGGCCTTGCACACACGCGCGCAGCACTCGGGCATCTCGCAGCCCGTTCCTTCGTGCGGCTTGCGGCAGTCGCCCGCGCTCGGACACTGGGCCATCGCGTCCGTGGTCGCCACGAGCATCGCGAGGATCGCCGTGGCTGCGACTTCTGGAATCGAACGGCGGATCGGACGCAGGCTCATCGCGCGCCTCCATCC
>CAIOCH010000642.1 GCA_903856525.1 uncultured bacterium
CCCGTGGAGGTTCAAGTCCTCTCGACCGCACTGATGCGAGCCCGGCGAAAGCCGGGCTCGCTTGCTTATGGCAACCCGAGCACTCACGACCGATGATCTGCTCTTTGTGAGCTTCAATGGCAAGGTGATCGCGGTCGATCGCCTCGACGGCAGCATCGTCTGGAAATGGAAGGCCTCGAAGTCCACCGGGCTTGTCGTGCTGCTCCCGAGCGGCGATCGGCTCTTCGTGAGCATCAACGGCTATACCTGGGCGCTCGATCCCACGAATGGAGCGGAACTCTGGTTCCAGCCGTTCAAGGGGGAGGGGGTTGGCGTCGCGATTCTCGCGACCATGCGGAATGGCGTGTCGGACGCAGCGGTCACGGGCGGGTTTGCGGTCTCGTCCTCAGACGGCGGCGACGGCGGCCCCGGCGATTGACGAGTGCCGCGAGGTTGCTGAGGCCCAAATCTCCCGCAGAGACGCCGAGGCGCAGAGACCAAGCATTGCACCTCGACGCGTCCTGCGTTGACACAGAAAGACCAGAGCCAAACCGTCAAACGGTGCACGGCACGTGCCACCCGGTGCCAGGCACTGGATGGCACGTGCTAGGCACCGGCTCACGGACACTGGCTCACGGGAGGCCGGTACCTGTGGAACTGTGGATTTGGATGCGGTCCACGGCACGTGCCACGCAGTGCCAGGCACTGCATGGCACGTGCCGTGCACGGATTCAGAGGACAACGGAGCTTGTGGAACTGCGGAGGCGGTGGATCGCGGCGATGACCCGCTGCGCGGCCTCGGTGCAGTCCGACTCCGTGGTGTCGCGGGAGAGGCTGAACCGGATCGAGCCGTGAGCGACCTCGGGCTCGACGCCCATGGCCAGCAGCACGGGGGATGGGTCGAGCGATCCCGAGGAGCAGGCTGCGCCCGCAGACGCGAACAAGCCTCGCTCGGAGAGGAGCAGCAGGATCGCCTCCGCCTCAAGTCGGGGGAAGCCGATGTTCGTCGTGTTCCAGAGTCGCGGCGCGTTCCCGGCGTGCACGAGCCCCTCTGTTGCGGAGACGACCGTCTGCTCGAACCGATCGCGGAGGGCGGCGCCGCGAGCGGCTCCGTCCCCGGAGAGCCAAACGCGCGCAAGGTCGGCCGCAACACCCATGCCCGCGATCGCGGGGACATTCTCGGTTCCGCCGCGACGCTCGCGTTCCTGGGGGCCGCCGTAGGTTTGCGGCGCAATGCGGACGTTGCGCCGCACATAGATCCCGCCGACGCCCTTCGGGCCATGAAACTTGTGGGCGGCGAAGCTCGCGAGGTCGATCTGCAGAGCGGCCAAGTCGGTCGGCATCTTGCCGACCCATTGCGTGGCGTCGGTGTGGAACCGCACCCCGGCGTCCCGGCAGATCGCGCCGGCGCGCGCGATGTCGGTGATCGATCCCGTCTCGTTGTTCGCCCACATCAGGCTCACCAAGGCGATCTCGTCGCCGCGCGCGGCAAGAAGCGACTCGAGCCTGTCGAGATCGGCGACTCCCGACGCGCCTGCGGCAGCAGGAAGCCAGACGACCTCCGTGCCGCGCTCCTCGAGCTTCTGGGCGAGTTCCCGCACGGCGCTGTGCTCGAACTTCGTCGTCACCAGTACGCGGCGGCCGGGTTCGGCGGCCCCGAAGTGCTCGAGTGATCCACGGATCGCGAGGTTGGCGCCCTCCGTACCACCGGAGGTGAAGACGAGTTCGCGCTCCTGGCAGCCGATGAGTCGGGCCACGGCCTCCCGCGCGAGTTCGACCACGCGCTTTGCCTCGCCGCCGGCGCGGTGCACGCTCGAGGGGTTCGCCCAGGTGTCCCGCATGGCGCACGCCACCGCCTCGACCACCTCGGGGGCTGGCTCGGTCGTGGCGTTCGAGTCGAGGTAGATGCGCTGCACGCGCGGAGTCTACCGCCCGCGCCAGGCGCGGTACCG
>CAIOCH010000643.1 GCA_903856525.1 uncultured bacterium
CCTAGGGCCAACGACGTCGAAACGTGTCAACCCTCTCGCTCCAGGAACGGGTTGCGCGCCGAGCGCATCTCGATGCGCACCGGGGGCGAATCGGCATGGGATGCCGGGAATGCGGGCGGATCCACCAATTCGACCGAGTGCCTGCCGCATCCATCATGCGGCCTGGTCGTGCCCTCGAACTGGGTCACCAACGCAGCGCCCCACGCGCGCGTGGATCCGCGCCCGGGCACCCGTGCCTCGAGCGACGAACCGCTTGGTGGCCGCCTCAAGGAGCGTCCCGGCGACTTCATCGTCGAGGAGATCCCCGCCTACGACCCATGCGGCGAGGGCGAGCACCTGTACATCGGCGTGCAGAAGACGAACATGCCCCACACCGAGATGCTCGGCGTCATCGGGCGGCACTTCAAGGTCGAGGAGGGAGCGATCGGCTTCGCGGGCATGAAGGACCGCGTGGCCGTCACGCACCAGACGGTGTCGGTCCAGCTGCCCTCCGACCGCGCCGTTGGCGAGCTGCGGCATGAGCGGCTGGCGGTCATGTGGGCCAAGCGGCACACCAACAAGTTGCGCCGCGGACACCTGCGCGGCAACCGCTTCGTCATCCGCGTGCGCGGCGTGGAGCCGACCATGGTGCGCATCGTCAAGCAGCGCATGGAGCGGCTGGCGGAACTCGGCATCCCCGACTACTTCGGCGAGCAGCGCTTCGGATACCGCCTCAACAACCAGGTGCTTGGCCGCCACTTCGCCCGTGGCGAGTGGCAGCCGCTGCTCGATGAGATGCTCGGCAGCAGGGGGGCGCCCTTTCCCCCGCACCAGCGCGAGGTTCGGGAGCTGTACGACCGCGGCGAGTTCCAGGCCGCCCACGATCTCTGGGGTCGCAACGACCAGGCCGAGCGCATCGCGCTGCGTGCGCTCGCGCGCGGCCGCGACGCAGCGGGCGCGGTGCGCGCCGTGCCCGCGCACATGCGCAGCTTCTGGATGAGCGCGCTGCAGGCCGCGGTCTACAACGCCGCCCTTGGCGAGCGCGTCCGCAGCGATACCTTCGGTCGGCTCCTGCGCGGCGATGTGGCGGTGCTTGCCGGCACGAGCTCGCAGTTTGCCGTGGCCGCGGACTGCGGCGATGCGGACTTCGACGCGCTCTGCGCCCGATGCGCTGCGCTCGATCTGAGCGCAGCGGGTCCCATCTTCGGCCCCGACATGGTCGAGTCGGCGGGGGAGCCGCGCGAGATCGAGCGCCGCGCCCTGGCCACCTACGACATCGACCAGTCGCTGTTCGCTCCCCCCGCACTCGACAGCGCCGGCGCGCGGCGCCCGTACCGCATCGTCATGAGCCACTGGTCCGTCGACGCGGGCGTGGACGAGCACGGCGGCTACATCCGCCTCATGTTCGACCTCCCCAAGGGCGCCTTCGCCACCGTCCTCTGCCGCGAAATCGTCGGCTGACGACCCCCCCCAACCGCTCTCTCCACCAGAGGGAGCGGCCTCAGTCGCGACCGCCCCAACCGTTCCCTCCACCAGAGGGAGCGGCCGCAGCCGCGA
>CAIOCH010000644.1 GCA_903856525.1 uncultured bacterium
CGTCAATCCCACGGCCGAGGCCGTGGCGCGCCACGTGGCGCACGAACTCTCCGCGGCGCTGCACGCGGAGTTTGCGCCGACTCCCTCCGCGGGCCAGTGCCCCGTCCACCTCGAGTGGGTGCGGGTGACCGAGGCGCCGCGATGCACCGCCGTCGTGCGCCTGCCGCACCCGCACGCGCCCCTGCACAACACTCCGACCCCATGAGCGAGCCCACCCGAACCATGTCCACCAAGCGCCCGCTCTCGCCGAACGAGATCACCCCGATCGGCCCCGACGATCCCGCGCGCTTCCTCAACCGCGACCTGCAGTGGCTCGAGTTCAACCGCCGCGTGCTGGCACAGGCGCTCGATCCGCGCAATCCGCTGCTCGAGCGCCTGCGCTTCCTCGCCATCTTCGGCTCCAACCTCGACGAGTTCTTCATGAAGCGCGTGGGCGGCCTGCGCCGGCAGATCGACGCGGGCGTCGGCAGCCCGCCGTGGGAGCCGCTCTCGCCGCAGGAGCAGATGGTGTTCATCCGCGAGCGGGTGCTCGAGCAGACCGCGCTCGCCACGCGCACGTTCCGCGACCTGCTGCAGCCGCAGCTGCGCGAGGAGGCCATCGAGCTGCTCGCCTGGCCCGACCTCTCCGACGACGAGCGCGCGGAGGCGGAGCGGTGGTACCGCCGCAACATCTTCCCCATCCTCACGCCGCTCGCCGTCGATCCGGGGCACCGCTTCCCCTTCATCTCCAACATGTCGATCTCCCTCGGCGTCCTGCTGCGCCGCCCCGGCGAGAGCGAGGCGCTGTTCGCGCGTGTCAAGGTGCCCGAGATCGGCGGCAAGCTGTACCGCTTCGGCGCCTCGCACCGCTTCGTGTCGCTGCAGGAGATCATCGCCCACAACCTCGACGACCTCTTCCCGGGCATGGAGATCCTCGAGGTCCTTCCCTTCCGCGTCACCCGCAACGCCGAGACCGAGCGCGACAACGAGGATGCCGAGGACCTCCTCGAGCAGATCCAGCAGCAGCTGCGCGAACGCCGCTTCGCCCGCGTGGTGCGCCTCGAGGTCGGGGCGCGGCCCAACGACCGCATCATGCGCTTCCTCGAGGATGAACTGCAGCTCGGCGACGACGACCTCTACGAGACCGACGGCATGCTCGACTGGGGCACGGTCAACGAGGTCGCCGACCTCGACCTGCCCGAACTGCGCTGGCCCAAGTGGAAGCCCATCGCGCCCGCTGGCCTCGAGGATGAGGACGCCGACATCTTCGCGCGCATCCGCGAGGGCGACCTGCTCGTGCACCATCCGTACGAGTGCTTCGACCACTCCGTCGAGCGCTTCATCGAGGCTGCGGCGGCCGACCCCAAGGTGCTCGCCATCAAGCAGGCGCTCTACCGCACCAGCGGCGATTCGCCGTTCATCCCCAGCCTCATCCGCGCCGCCGAGAGCGGCAAGCAGGTGGCGGTGCTGGTCGAGCTGCGCGCCCGCTTCGACGAGGCCCGCAACATCCTCTGGGCGCGCAAGCTCGAGGACGCGGGCGTGCACGTGGCCTACGGCGTGGTGGGCTACAAGACGCACACCAAGGTGGCGCTGGTGGTGCGGCAGGAGCAGGGGGGCATCCGCTCCTACGCCCACATCGGCACGGGCAACTACAACTCCAAGACCGCCCGCCTCTACGAGGACATCGGTCTCCTCACCTGCGATCCCGCCATCACCGAGGACCTCATCGGCCTCTTCAACTACATGACGGGCC
>CAIOCH010000645.1 GCA_903856525.1 uncultured bacterium
CACGCCGGCCGAGGCGGAGAAGGCGGTTGCGGCGGGCGCAGTCGACGCGGTCGCGTTCGGCACGTCGTTCCTCGCCAACCCCGACCTGCCCGAGCGCATCCGCACGGGCGCGGCGCGCAACGCACCAGATCCAGCGACCTTCTACTCGCCGGGAGCCGCGGGCTACACCGACTATCCGTCGCTCGGTGAATCGTTCCCCGCGGTCGGCCAGCACCGCGCATGAGCGCACGCACCCACGGCATCCACCATGTCACCGCGTTCGCGGGCGATCCCGCGAGGCATCGACGCTTCTACGCCGCGACGCTCGGCATTCCACTGGTCAAGCGGACAGTCAACTTCGATGCGCCGTCGATGTGGCACCTGTACTACGGGCACGCGGGCGGTGCGCCCGGCACACTGCTCACGCACTTCCCGCAACCGGGCGCCCGCCGCGGACGCCATGGTGGAGGGGAGATCTCCGAGGTCACGCTGGCCGCAGCGCCCACGGAACTCGACGCCATCGCACGCAGGCTGCACGATGCCGGCGTCGCCGCGCGGATCGACGCTGCCGGCGGCCGCAGCGCGCTCGGGTTCGAAGACCCCGACGGCATGCGTCTTCGAATCGAGGCACGCCACGACCGCTCGAGGGAGGATGCCGCGCTCGAGATCGCGCGGGTGACGCTCACAGTCCCGGATGCGGAAGCGACGTGCGCGTTCCTCCGCGAGGCGCTCGGATATTCCGAGATCGGCATCTCAGGCGAGGCGCGCATCCTCCTCGCCCTGGACGGCCTCGCCGGAAGCGGCCGCGAGCTCGAGGTCGTCCATGCGCCCGAACTGCGCGCGGAACCACACGGTGCGGGCACCATCCACCATGTGGCGCTGCGCGTGGAGGACGACGACGGGCAGCGCGCACTGCGCGATCACCTCCTCGCGCTCGATTGCGCGGTGACGGCGGTGCACGACCGACAGTACTTCCGCTCCATCTACTTCCGCATTCCCGGTGGCGTACTGTTCGAAGCGGCCACCGATGGACCGGGTTTCGCAGTCGATGAGCCCGCCGGTGCACTCGGTGCACGGCTCATGCTGCCGCCGCAGTATGAAGCGGCGCGTGCGCGCATCGAATCCACGCTCCCACCGCTCGACTGAGGCGCTCGCGTCAGCTTCCCCAGCGCGAGAGGAACATCGCGAGGTCAGGCGCGTCCACCGCACCACTCGCGTCGAGATCGGTGCGGACATCGGCCGTCCCCCACGCGCCGAGCAGCACGGCGAGATCCGCAGCATCGACGAAGCCGTCGAAGTTGAAGTCCTCGCGCCCACCTGGCGGACACTCGTCGCTGAAGCCGTCCCCGTTGCCGTCGCTGCAGTCGGTGCCAGCGCCCTGCCAGGGCAGTCCGTGCTCGGCGACCTCGAAGTCGGGCTCCATGCGGCAGCCGCCCTGCTGGCACGACGCGCCCCAGACGCGCACGCAGTCGGCCCAGTTGCCCTGCGCGCAGGCGGGATCGGCGATGCCGAGCGCGCGCGTGAGCTCGCCCACGAACGCCTGCGCCTGCATGCGCTGCGCGTATGGCAGGAAGTGGGCGCTGTCGGCGAGATAGCGTGTCGAGCCGCCCCAGCCGTACTCCTCAAAGGTCACGCGCCGGAGATTGAGGGCCAGGATGCGCGGATCGGCCAGCGCGAGCTCGTGGGCGACCGTGGGAAGCGCGTCGAGAAGCGCCATGGTCGCGATTCCCGCGATGCAGCGCTGCTCGGCCACGATGATGATGGGAAACGCGGGATCCTCGAGTTCGGTGCGGATCCACGCGATCGTCGCCTGCAGTTGCGCGCGCCACGCCTCCAGCGAGGCGAGCTGCCCCACATCGTTGGCACCGTAGTGGAGCACCGCAATCGCCGGCGAAAGCGCGCGAAGCACACCGCCGCTCGCGCCGTGCTCCGCGGTCAGGTCGGGCAGCCGCATGCCACCACGCGCGAACGACTGGAGCACCACGCCGCGGTGCGCGGTGGTGCTGC
>CAIOCH010000646.1 GCA_903856525.1 uncultured bacterium
TCGGATACGCGGGGATCACCGACATCCCAACGCATCATCTTCTGCTCATGGAGTTCGACGACGCCTGGCGTCTGCGCCGCTCGGAGCGCGTTGTACGGGAAGAACGGACCCCGTATTCGGAATGCCTCCTTCAGTGGAAGGCCGGTATCCATCCCACATCCGCATCCGTCGGCGTCTCCGCTTCGGATGGCGCACGATGAACGGTGGCGTTCAGGCGCTTGCTGCGACGTTCATGGCGACGTCCGTACTGGTGCTTGCAGGCACGGGCTGCCAGTCGACTGCCGGCCTCACGCCAGCCGAGCGCGAGCAGGTGCAGGCGGGTGACCGGGTCGTGGTGCTGCTGCGGATCCAGTGCACGATCGACGGTCAGCCGTGGGACTCGTTCGCCGAGCATGGATTCGTCGAAGAGGGGATCTTTGCGTTCGGCTTGGGCAGCTTTGAGACCGTCGGAGTGCCTGTGCCGGCATACCCCCGGTCTCTGACCGCGGACTCAGCGCGGGACGGATGGGTGTACCTGCTGCTGGCCCCGGGAACCTATTACATCGCCGTACTGGGACCCATCAACGATGCGAACTACCGAGTAGCAGCCGGCGACCTCGCGTCGCTCCTCAATTCCCCGAGATGGCGATTGGAGGTTCCCGAGGGTGTGGCGGTCGTGCATCCGGGCACGCTCTTGTTCGAGGGTCGGACAACCGGCACGCTGATGTTTGGGAAGCCGATCCTCGCGCCGAATCCCGATGCCGCGGTCGTAGTCCGCGACGACGTCGATGAGGCGGGCGTCGTCGCGGCCCGTCACTTTCCTTCAGTGGACAGCGTTCCGTTCGTTCCGTTGCAGCGTTGGCGGCCGGGCGAACCGAGGGTCATCACGACACCACATGATGTGACGCGGCGCAGACAATGACCAACCGCGAGGCACGCGCCAACACTGTAGGTGCACGGCACGTGCCAGTCAGTGCCTGGCACGGCATGGCACGTACCGGGCGTCATGGGGAGAGAGGGGACAGCGCGAACTCCGCGCTCATGAGGCGGACAGCATGCGGCAAGAAGCCAGCCGCCTTGATCGTGTGACCGAGACGGCTTCGAGTAGTCCCAAGCCGACGCTGATCGGAACGGGCCTTCGCAACGACGAGGGAGCGGTTGCTCACGGCGCGCGGGCACAACCCACTCCCCGTTGCCTCAAACAGCTCGACGCGCCGCGCGCAGGCAGCTCGGATGCATCGTCAGGCATGGTCATCAAGGTGACCCTGCGAAGCGAGGTTCCGCCGGAATGACATCTGCTATGTGCGGTCGAGTTCACCCGGGATTGGCGCAACGCGCAAACACCAGCTGAAGGGAAGGGCAGCGGAAGGCGCGGGAAAGGGAGTCAGGGTGCTCTCGCGACACGGAACCCGAGGACGCTGCTCGCGACATCGGGCGCGTAACTGAGGCGATAGGAGGAACGCAGGTGGTAACCGAAGTAGTACCACGAGCCGCCGCGCAGGACGCGAGACGACCCATCCGCAGGTCCCGGCGGATTCGTCGACGGGCTCGACGCGTAGTAGGTGCTTGAGTACCAGTCGTTCACCCACTCCAACACGTTGCCCGCCATGTCGTGGAGACCAAGCGCGTTCGCCGACTTCGTGCCCACGATGCGGGTCTGGCAGAGTGCGCCGGAAGTGCAGGTTCCTGTGTAGAACCACGCGATGTTCCCGATCTGGTTGTCGGCGTTCGTTCCGTCCGGGAACCCCGGCATCGAGTGGAACGCCGTCGTCGTTCCAGCGCGAAACGCGTACTCCCACTCGGCCTCCGTCGGCAGTCTGAGCCCCGTCGCAGAGAGGAAGCCTTGGATCGTGTTCCACGACACCTGTTCGACCGGGCGGTTGGGCACCAGCGCCGCGGGCACCTGCGCGCTCGCGCTCCGGAAGAACGACGGGTTCGACCCCATCTTCGCAGCCCACTGCGCCTGGGTGACCTCGTATCGCCCGATATAGAACGCGTTTGTCAGCGTCACGGCGTGCACGGGGTACTCGTCGGGGTTGCAGGCGTAGATGTTCGACGCAGAGCAACCCATGTCGAAGATGCCCGGTGGCACCAGCAGCATCTCGATGTTGGTGCCGATGTCGCGCACCCGCCAGGGAAGACCAGTCGCTGTGATCGCCTTGCGAAGGGACGCGTTTGTGACGACGGCGGGATTGGGCGCGAACTCGAGCACCGTCGCCCACGGCAGTTGCGAGCAGGTTGCACCCCAGAAGGACAACATGCCCGCGAGGTCGGCCGCGTTCACGTCTCCGCTTCCGTTGAGGTCCGCGTCGCAGCCCGCGCATGGTCCCCACGCACTCAGCAGCGCGGCGAGGTCCGGTGCGCCCACCGTCCCGTTACCATCGAGATCCGAGTCGCACGCCGTCTGCGCGAGCGCTGCGGGCACTGCGGCAAAGGCGAGTGCCACCGCGACTGCCGCGACGGAGAAGGCTCGGCGAGAGGCACTTGAAGAGGCGGGAACAGCGCAGAGGTGTCGATTATTGGCGTTCATCGTGTGCTTTGGAACTCATGAGGCGCTCGGGAGGAGCACCCGGTTGGGGCGAACAGGCGTGGGCCGTCCGGTGGGTTCCTCGGTCTTCAGCAGCGCGCTGAAATGACGAACGTCGGTGAAGGTGGTGTACCACGCATCCTTGCCGCAGCCAATCGACTTCCGACGATTCGAGGCGAGATCGACCCCGTGGTGAGAACTGGGCGGTCGCCGCGCGCGGCCGCCCTGGTTCGCCCCCTCGAGATACCCGGGTGCCAAGTGAAAGACGCGCCCTCGTGATGGAGTTTCGGAGTACGCGTCGCTCTCGCCTTCGACGAGGGCTGCCGTTCGCAACCACTCGACTCTCTCATTCCAACTCGGCGGAAAGCACAGGACCTCGTTCGCCGAACGAGGTTCTGCGTGAAGTAGTCCTGAGCCGACCTTGTTCGCACGCCGGCGATGAGAGCCCACGGAATGGCGATCGCCAGTCATCGTCCCCTCAAGGCTCGGGCGTGCATTCGATGTCGGGCTTAGTCAAGTACCGAAGCCCATCAGGACGGCTATGAAGATGCTCCCAGCGGCCAGACCGACCGCGAGCATTCGCGAGCTTGCAGCGCGGGCCAGCAGCTTGGCCATGATGCATCCGAGAACTCCAACCGCCAGACCGATGAGCGGCTTCACGATTCGGTCATTGTCATGCCATGTAGTGCCCAGTTCAGTGAGATGTTCCGCGCCACGGAGCGGAGTTGCCGCGGCAATCAGTACCAACCACATGATCAGGCCCATCGGAATCGAAAGTGCGACTCCGCAGGCAAGCAGGATGACTTGAAAGCTGACTGAACGCGGTTGCGCGGTTGCCACCCCGAGAGCCCACTGCGGCGCCAGTTTGTCACCGGGCTCGGCTGGTGAGCGATGCGGGGTTCCAGGTCCATCTACATCGACCGTGTGCGAGTGATCTCCGCCTCGACGTTGACCCCGCACCAGAACTGACCAGATGGTGAACGCCAAGAGAGGTCCGCCGACCAAGATCGCAATGACGATCAAAGGCTCTCCGAGAACGTACCCGCTGCTCGCAGCGGCTGTGACGAACAGCACGAAAGCCGAAAGCACAGCGCCGAGCCCAACAACGGCCACCAACGACTGGAAGATTGGTGATCGTGTCAGTGTCGCTCTCCTTGAGAGGCGCGGTTATACAAGGATTGCTGTTGACATCGCGCAAATTCCATTCAAGCCCTTGGCCCTCGGGCGCGGCGCATCGTCGCACGCAACTCCACCCCTCGGCCGCGCGGGATTCCGTGAGGCGACCTCATTCCGAGGCGGATGATCCGGACAACGCCCGTTGCGCCGTTCGCAGTCATCACCCACGGGTCACTGTTCGCACCGGTTCGGCCCCGCCCCAGCACTCCCGACCCCGGGGGTAGTGACCGCTCCAGCGGGCCCGACCCAGTCTTAACCCGGCACCCTCCCGCGGAGAGACCCAAAGCTGAATGGTGTGGGAGACTTTCGGCCCATCCGGTCGGCCAGTGGGGGTGTCCGGGTGACCCGCCGGTGAAGACTCCGAGACTCGCCGCGACCGCCCCCCCCGGCCCACCCCCCGAAAACCCAGCCCCCAAAACGAAA
>CAIOCH010000647.1 GCA_903856525.1 uncultured bacterium
ATCGGCCTCGTCGACACGCCGAGCAACTTCGGCGTGCTCGGCAGCGCGCCGTCCCATCCCGAGCTCCTCGACCACCTCGCGCGCCGGTTCGCGCGCGAGAAGTGGAGCATGAAGGCGATGCACCGCCTGATCATGACGAGCGCGACCTACCGGCAGTCGAGCGCGACCCATGCGGCGCTGCCCGACTTCGATCCCGACAACCGGCTGCTGTCGCGCTTCCCGCGGCGGCGCGTCGAGGCCGAGATCATCCGCGACGCGGTGCTGGCGGCGTCGGGCGCGCTCGACACGACGATGGGCGGCACGCTGCTCGGGGCCGGCGACCACGACTACGTGACCAACGACCAGTCGGGCAACGCCGCGCGCTACGACTCGAACCGCCGCAGCATCTACCTGCCGGTGATCCGCAACGCGATGTTCGGGCTGTTCACCGCGTTCGACTATCCCGACGCGAGCGCGCCGATCGACTGCCGGCCCCGCACGGTGGTGGCCCCGCAGGCGCTCTTCTTCATGAACGCGCCGTTCGTCGACGCCGCGGCCAAGCGGATCGCCGAGACGCTCGCCGCCACCACCCGCGACAGCGACGAGCGCGTGCGCGAGGCGTTCCGCCGCACCCTGGCGCGCGACCCGGACGCGCGCGAGCACGAGGAGTCGCGCGACTTCCTCGCCGGGCTCGAGCGCTCCGGCCTCGCCGGCGCCGACGCGCTCACCCGCCTCTGCCACGCGCTGCTCTCGACCAACGAGTTCGTGACCATCGAGTAGCGGCGCCCGCGAAACCACGACCGCGCGAAACCACGACCAGCGACCAGCGACCCCCAGCACCGAAGGCCCCATGCTCTGCTCGCACCGACACGACCCGATCTCCCGCCGCGACGCGCTCGGCCAGCTCTGCGCGGGCTTCGGCTCGATCGCGCTCGCGGGCCTGCTCGCCAACGAAGCAGCCGCGGCCACGGGGGGCATCCTGAGCGCGCCCCACTTCCGGCCGCGGGCCAAGCGCGTCATCTTCCTGTTCATGCACGGCGGCCCGTCGCAGATCGACACCTTCGACTACAAGCCCTTGCTGGCGCGCGACAACGGCAAGCCGCTGCCCTTCGCCAAGCCGCGCGTGCAGTTCGCCGAGACGGGCAACCTCCTGGCAAGCCCGTGGAAGTTCCGCCAGTACGGCGAGTCGGGCGCGTGGGTGAGCGACCTCTTCCCGCATGTGGCGCAGACGGTCGACGACCTGTGCTTCGTCAAGAGCCTGCACGGGTCGAATCCCGCGCACGGCGGCGCGCTGCTCAAGATCCACACCGGCACCGACACCTTCATCCGTCCGTCGATGGGATCGTGGGTGTCGTACGGCCTCGGCACCGAGAACAGCGACCTCCCCGCGTACATCACCATCTGCCCCACGCTCGGCCATGGCGGCGTGAACAACTTCTCGAGCTCGTTCCTGCCCGCATGGACGCACGGCACCCCCATCGGTCACGCGGGCGTACCCGCGAGCCAGGCGCAGTTCGAGCACATGCACGCGGGCATGCCGCGCGACCTGCAGCGCAAGCAGCTCGACTTCCTGAACACGCTCAACGAGCAGCACGCACAGCGCAGCGGCACCGACCAGGCGCTCGAGGGACGCATCGAGAGCTTTGAGCTCGCGTTCCGCATGCAGGCGGCGGCGCCCGCGGTCATGGACCTGTCGGGCGAGAGCGCGGCCACGCAGCAGCTGTACGGGATCGACGAGAAGAAGACGGAGAACTTCGGCCGCCAGTGCCTGCTGGCGCGGCGCTTCGCCCAGGCGGGCGTGCGCTTCATCCAGTGCACCCACAGCTACAAGTGGGACCAGCACGGCGACCTCAAGAACCAGCACAACTCGAACGCCGCCGAGGTCGACAAGCCGATCGCCGGCCTGATCCGCGATCTCAAGAGCCATGGCATGCTCGAGGACACGCTCGTCCTGTGGGGCGGCGAGTTCGGCCGCACGCCCACCGCGCAGGGCGGCGACGGGCGCGACCACAACCCGCACGGCTTCACTATGTTCATGGCCGGCGGCGGTGTGAAGGCGGGCCTGAGCTACGGCGCGACCGACGATTACGGCTATTACGCCTCGGTCGATAAGGTCGACGTGCATGATCTGCATGCCACCCTGCTGGCGCTCATGGGCGTGGACCACGAGCGTCTGACCTTCCGCCACGGCGGCCGGGACCACCGGCTGACCGATGTGCATGGGAAGGTTGTGCAGGCGCTGTTCGCCTGAAAATCGCGGGCACGCCTTCGGTTTCGTTGGTCCAAGGTCGCCGCGCGGCTACTTTGGAGACGATCGATGCATGCAATGCTCACCCAGGTCCTGAGGGCGGTCGCCCGGACCGCTACGGCTTCCGTCGCCATGACGGCGGCCGCGGGTGACCTCATGCACTTCGAGAGCCCGCACATCCACCCCCTCGCGCTCACGCCCGATGGCGCGCGCCTACTGGCGGTGAACACGCCGGATGCGCGGCTCGAGGTGTTCGATGTGCTGCCGAACGCGCCCTACCTGCGATACGCCGGCTCGATCACCGTGGGCGTGGAACCCGTGTCCGTGCGGGTACGCAGCGCGACCGAAGCATGGGTGGTGAACCATGTGTCCGACACGGTGAGCATCGTGGACCTCGCGGGCATGCGCGTCGCCGCGACGCTCGAGACGGGCGATGAGCCGTGCGATGTCGTGTTCGCGGGTTCGCCCCAGCGTGCGTTCGTGTCGGTGTCGGGGCTCGATCGCATCGAGGTGTTCGATCCGTTGCTGCCGCTGGCGGCACCGCAGGTGATCCCGCTCGTGGGCGACATGCCGAGGGCGCTCGCCACCGATGGAGTCCGGGTCTACGCCGCGTTCTTTGGCGCTGGCAACGAGACGACCGTGCTTTCGGAGTCGGTGGTCGGGTCGGCGCTCAGCCCGTATCCGGGTGCGCCCAATCCGCCGCCGAACGACGGCTTCCTGTTCTCGCCCGCGTGCGATCCCACGATCCCGCCGCCCGCGCCCGCGTCGCTCGTGGTGCGCAAGGACGCGTCAGGTGCGTGGCGCGATGTGAATGGCTTCGACTGGTCATCCGCGGTCGACTGGGACACGCATGGACATGACCTCGCCATTCTGGAGCCCGACGGGCGATCGGGGGCGCTGCGCACCCGCTACGCGCGGGGACTCATGGGCGCGCCGCTGGGCATGACCACGACCCCCGGCGGCAGCGTGGTGGTCGTGGGCATCGAGAGCCACAACGAGATCCGCTTCGAGCCCAACCTCCGCGGGGTCTTCGTGCGGACCGAGGCCGCGATCCTCACGCCAGGCGCCGCCACGCCGTCGCTGCGCGGGGACCTCAATCCGCATCTCTCCTACGCCACGCCGCAGCTGCCGGTCCTCGAGCGCCTGGCGTCGATCGGCGACCCCCGCATGGTGGTGTCGTCGGCCGACGGTACGCGCGCCTACGTGGCGGGCATGGGCTCGTCGAACCTGGTGGCGTTCTCGCTCGACGGGCTGGCGCGGGTGGCCCGCGCCGATGTCGGCGAGGGGCCGACGGGCGTGGCGCTCGATGCGGCGCGCGGGCGCGTCTACACGCTCAACCGCTTCGCCTCGTCGGTGTCGGTGGTGGAGGAGGCGGCGTTCACGCAGCTCGCGGAGATCGCCTTCTTCGACCCGCTTCCCTTCGAGGTGACGCGCGGGCGGAAGTTCCTCTACGACTCGCACCTCACCTCGGGGCTGGGGCAGGCCTCGTGCGCGTCGTGCCACATCGACGCGCGCACCGACTTCCTGGTGTGGGACATGGGCAGCCCCGATGGCTCCATGGGCGAGTTCAACCAGGTGTGCAACCTCGAGCTCGCGCTCGCCGACGATTGCGGTCCGTGGCACCCGATGAAGGGACCGATGGCGTCGCAGACGCTGCTCGGACTCGCGGGCAACGAGCCGTTCCACTGGCGCGGCGACCGCGCCTACATCGCCAACTTCGCCCATCTCGCGCGCACGCTGCAAGGCATGGAGCGCGACCTCACCGAGACGGAGCTCAAGCATCTCGACGACTACCTGACGGCGATCTCCATGACGCCGAACCCGAACCGCAACCGCGACGGATCGCTGCGGGCGACCGTGGAGGGCGGCGACCCGATGCGCGGCGAGCAGCTCTTCCGCCGCGGTGGTCGCGGGTTCATCGCCTGCGCGACGTGCCATGCCTCGCCAGTCGGTGGTGGCGCGGGAGTCTTCAGCACCGGCGTGCTGGCCGACACCCAGCCGCTCGCCGTGCCCGACCTGCGGCAGGCGTTCATGAAGTCGGGCTTCGACCGGGCGTCGCAGGCCAACAACCGCGGCTTCGGTTACGGCCACGACGGCGGCGGCGGTTCGCTGGTGGAGTTCCTCGGGACGCACATCCGCGCCGCGATCGGCACGGGGGCGACGGAGGTGGATCGGCGCGATCTCGCGGCCTTCGTGCTGTCGTGGAACACCGGCATGCACCCCGCGGTGGGTGCACAGGCGACGGTCGATGGAAGCACTGCGTCTCGGAGCCGGAGGGACACCCTCGTGGCGCTCGCAAATGCCGGCCACGCGGTGCTGGTCGCCAAGTTCGTGGCAAATGGCGTTGAGCGCGGACTCGTCCGGGTCGCAGGCGTGTTCGAGTCGGATGTCGAAGGCGAGACGCACACCATCGCATCGCTGGACGCCCTCGCCCGACGCGGCACCCGCGTGACCTACACGCTGGTCACCGAGGGTGCGGCGCCGCGCTGGATCGACCGCGATGGCGACGGCCACCGCGATGGCGACGAGCGCGCGCACTGCACGGATCCTGCGGACCCAAACAGTTTCCCCGGCGCACCCTGCGCTGCGGATCTCGACGGGAACGGCACGATCAACGGCGCCGATCTCGCGCTGCTCCTCAACAGCTGGGGTGCGGGCGGTGCGGTGGGCGACATCGACTGCAGCGGTTCGGTGGACGGCGCGGACCTGGCGGTGCTGCTCAACGGGTGGGGAGCCTGCCGCTGACGCAGCGTGGCGGAGGCTTCCGCGGACGCCGGGACTGGGATGGAGACCGTGGCGGGCCGGGACGCAGGTATCCGCGACCCGCGGAACCCAGGAAATCACACCGAAACGATTCGACAAACAAAAAGAGGGTTGTGCGAAGGCGATCTCGGACTAGCCTGTCTGCGGAGATCCCATGCCCTGCACCCGATGCACCTCCCTCGTTGTCCTGGCCACCGCCCTCCCGAGCGCTCCGCTGCACGCGCAGACCGGGAGCGCATTCGTGCACTTCGAGAGTCCACACGTCCACCCGCTCGAGCTCACGCCTGATGGCGCGCGCGTGCTCGCGGTGAACACCGTCGACGCGCGACTCGAGGTCTTCGACGTGCTGCCTTCGGCGCCATTCCTACGCCATGCGGGATCCGTGGTCGTGGGCCTCGAGCCCGTGACGGTGCGTGCCCGCGGCAACGGCGAGGCATGGGTGGTCAACCACATCTCCGATTCGATCAGCGTCGTGGATCTCGCGACCCTCTCGGTCAAGGCCACGCTGCTCACGGGCGATGAGCCGTGCGACGTGGTCTTCGCGGGTGCGCGCGAGCGTGCCTTCGTCACCGTGTCGCAGCTCAACCGCATCGAGGTCTACAACCCTGCGAGCCTGGCGAGCGCGCCCACCGTGATCAACATCGCGGGCGAGGATCCCCGCGCCCTGGTGACCGACGGGACCTTCGTGTACGCCGCCATCTTCGAGTGCGGCAACGACTCGACGGTCATTCCCGAAACGCGCGTGTCCACGGCTTCGATGAACCCGTACCCCGGCGATCCGAACCCTCCGCCGAACGCGGGCAACGCCTTCTCACCGCCGCTCACCCCGGGCCTGCCGCCTTCGCCGCGTGCGGGTCTCATCGTGCGCAAGGACGCGGCGGGCGTGTGGCGCGATGTGAACAATGCCAACTGGAACAGCGCCGTCACGTGGAATCTCAACGGCAACGACGTGGCGGTGATCAACGCGAACACGCTGGGCACCACCTACGCCAAGGGCTTCATGACCACGCCGATGGCGCTCGGCATGGCGCCCGATGGCCGCGTCATCGCCGTGGGGACCGAGGCGCGCAACGAGGTGCGCTTCGAGTCGAACCTGCGCAGCCGCTTCATCCGCTCGGAGGTGGCGGTGCTCCCTGCAGCGGGTGCGCTCGCCAGTGCGCGGGCCGATCTCAACCCGCACCTCACCTACGCGCAGAGCAGCATCCCCCCGCTCCAGCGCATGCTGTCGATCGGCGATCCGCGCGGCGTCGCGGTGAGCGCCGATGGAACGCGCGCCTACGCCACGGGCCTCGGCTCCTCCAACCTGGTGGCGTTCTCGATGACGGACCTCGCGCGGGTGGGCGTGTGCGGCGTGGGCGAGGGCCCGACGGGCATCGTGGTCGACGCGGCGCGGGGGCGGCTGCTCACGCTCAACCGCTTCGGCGGCTCGATCTCGGTGGTCGACGAGAGTTCGCTCACGCATCTCGGCGAGGTGCGCTTCTTCGATCCCACGCCCCAGTTCATCCGCAACGGCAGACCGCTGCTCTTCGACACCCACGCGACCTCGGGGCTCGGGCAGGCGTCGTGCGCCAGCTGCCATGTCGACGCGCGCATGGACCAGCTCTCCTGGGATCTCGGCGAGCCGTCGGGCCAGGTGAAGCTCTTCAACGAACTGTGCAACCTCGGGCTGCCGGTGCAGCTCGGCAGCTGCGGCAACTGGCATCCCATGAAGGGACCGATGGCCACGCAGACGCTCGTCGGACTGCAGGGGCAGGAGCCGTTCCACTGGCGCGGCGACCGCAACGACTTCGCGCAGTTCGCGCACACCGCCACCGCGCTGCTCGGCGCGGACAGCGACTTCACCGCGACCGAGATGAACCGCATGGAGGCGTACCTCGCGAGCATCGCCTTCCCGCCCAACCCCAACCGCAACATCGACGGCTCGCTGCGGACGGCGCTCGCGGGCGGCAACCCCGCGACGGGCGAGCAGCTCTTCAACACCGGCAACCTCGACTTCGTGCAGTGCGTGACCTGCCACACCATGCCCACGGGCGGCACCTCGAGCATCATCAGCGGCAACCTGCTGGCCGAGCCGCAGGC
>CAIOCH010000648.1 GCA_903856525.1 uncultured bacterium
AGTCGGCCTCCAAGCGCGTGGCGAGCGCGGCCGTCTATACCGATTTCCGCCAATTGCTCCGCGACCGCCGCACACTGCGCCTCGACGGAGTGCTCGTTTCCACGCCCGACCACACGCACGCGTTCCCGACCGCCCTGGCGCTCCGCGCCGGCCTCGCCGTCTACTGCGAGAAGCCCCTCACCCACACCGTCGAGGAGTCGCACCGCATCCTCGACCTCGCGCGTGCGGCAGGGACGCCCACGCAGATGGGCACGCAGATCCACGCCACCGAGAACTACCGCCGCGTGGTCGAACTCATCCGTGCGGGCGCGATCGGTCGCGTGACCAGCTGCGACTGCTGGGTGAACAAGGGCTGGTGCTGCGGCCCCACGGGCCCCGTGGCCGCTCCGCCTGAGCGGCTCGACTACGACCTCTGGCTGGGGCCCGCGCAGGATGCGCCCTACATCGCCGACCTCCACCCTGCCAACTGGCGCAAGTACTGGGCGTACGGCACGGGCACCCTCGGCGACATGGGCTGCCACATGCTCGATCTTCCGGTGTGGGCGCTCGGGCTCGACCGGAAGCGCCTGGGCAGCGTCGAGATCCACGCCACGGTCGACAAGGTCGACAGCGTTGCCTGTCCCGAGTGGACCGAGGCGTCGTGGGCGATTCCGTCGCTCGACGAGCAAGGCAAGCCGACCGACCCGCTTGTCCTCCGCTGGTTCGATAACGGCCGCATGTCGCCGACCGCGCAGGAGCTCGGCGCGAAGGACCTGGGACCCGACAACAAGCTGGGCTACCACAACCGCTTCAACATGGTGTTCCAAGGGACAAAGGGCTGGCTGTGGGCCAACTACGGCGAGTTCCTCATCACCCCGGGCGCGCTCGCGGCCGAGCCGCGGCCTGCGGTCAGCGCGATTCCCCCGTCACCCGGGCACCACCGCGAGTGGCTCGACGCCATCCGTGCGTGGCGGACGGGCGACTCGACCGCCGCGGAACAGCCGCAATGCGCGTTCTCCCGCTCGTCGGTGCTCAACGAGCTCGTCCTCTCCGGAACCGTCGCCGGGCGCGCGCAGCGCCCGATCCGCTACGACTTCGCCCGCAGGCGTTTCGGCGACGGGAACCCGATCGCGCACTGGCACCCTGCCCCGCGGACGGGTTGGTCGCTTTCCGACGCCGACCTCGATCAAACACTGGATTCCTGAGCGAACCCGCTAGACTGCGGGCCGATGCGTGCGCGCCTGACCGGCATCCTCCTCGCGTTGGCCATGCTCCTGTCGCCCCTGGCGGCGGCGCGAGCGGCCATGGAGATGCTTGCACCTGCCACACGCGGCGGAGTTGGTTGCTGCGGTGCCACCTGCGCCTGCGACAACGACTGCCCGTGCGTGCGCAGGGAGCGGGACGGTGCGCCGGCTACCCAGTCCCCGACTGCGAACAATGAAGGCCGCGACGCCCGGACGCTTCTCGTCCATGTCGCGGACGCGGCGAGGACGGAGCCGACGGATCCTCGCCTGACCACGGTGCAGGTCATCCGCACCCAGCACCTCCGTTGCGAGGGGCACTGCTCCGGCCGCGCGCTGCTCACGCTGATCTCCCGGTGGACGACATGACGCACGGCTGATGGCCTGCGTTCATTTGTCAACATTTACCACAGGAGAATACATGAACTGCCAGACGCTTCTCGCGTGCGCGTTTCTTGCTGCACTGCCCTGCTGCGCCACCGCCTGCCGGTCGGCACCGCGGTCCTCGCCGGCCATCGTCGGTCCGTCCAGCCTCACCGCGGGTACCTACCAACTCGTCGTCCACGGCATGAGCTGCCCCAAGTGCATCTCCAATGTCGAACTGCAGCTCACCCGCATCACGGGCGTCACCCGCCCCGTGGTCGACATGAAGAACGGCATCGTGGCCATCGATGTCACCGGCGGCGCGAATCCCTCGAAGGACGCCATCGCCAACGCCATCGCCGATTCCGGCTTCACCCTGGTGGAGATCCGCGGAGGGAACCCGTGATGGCCGCTGCTTCCACGGCCGCGGGCGCCTCCGTCACCCTGATCGCCGTCCCCGTCACGCTGATCTCGACACTGATCGCCACCGCCGCGAGCCACGCCCAGGAGATGCCCGGGATGCCCGCGGCGACTGCGCCATCTCCCGGCGTCCTCATCCCACGCATCCAGATGCGCGCCTACTTCCTCGAGGACGACCAGTTCCTGCTCGAGGAGAACATCCGTCTCGAGTACGGCCTGGCGCGTGACCTGTCGCTTTCGGCGGAAATCCCGCTCTACCAGGGCTTTCTCGACGATCCGCGGCCGAGCGACGGCGAGTTCGGCCTCGGCGACGCCGACCTCCTGGTCGAACTCCGCATCCTGCGCGACGACCTCAATGCCGTCGACACCGTGCGCGCATCGATCTTCGCCGGCGCCGAACTGCCCACCGCCACCGACGGCTTCGCAACGGGTTCACTCGACCCCTGCGTGGGCGCCGTCTTCACCACCATCAGCGGTCGCCACGGCATCGATCTGGCCGCGCGGTACACCTTAGTCACGGGCGATGGGCTGGCGGCCCCCATCTTCCTCACCGATGCGGGCGACGACTTCCTGAACCTCGACGCCGGCTACGCATTCCGCATCCATCCCGCGGCGTACACCGAGGAGCGCGAACCCGCGTGGTACCTCACCGCTGAGATCAACTCGGTGTGGACCATGGGCGGCGAGCACGAGGTGCTGCTGTCGCCGGGGCTCCTGATCGAGGCTCCCACCTACGCCCTCGAGTTCGGCTGCAGCCTGCCGCTCAGTGAGGATCTCGACGCCGCGCCGCGGCTCGATTTCGCGCTCCTCGCGGGGATGCGCCTCCTCTTCTGACGCGGGACCGCTATCTTCCGCGGGTCACCGCTCCGGGAGATCACCATGGGATTCATCGACGAACTCAAGCAATTCGCCGCCAAGGGCAACGCCGTCGACATGGCGGTGGGCATCCTCGTGGGCGGCGCCTTCACCAAGGTCGTCAACAGCATCGTGTCCGACATGCTCATGCCGCCCCTCGGCGTGCTCATCGGCGGCACCGACTTCTCGCAGCTCAAGATCGTGCTCAAGTCGGTCATGAAGGACGGCGTCGAGACGGGCCCCGCGATCAACTACGGCAAGTTCATCAACGTCTGCGTCGAGTTCGCGATCGTCGTGGTCTGCGCCTTCGTCGTGGTGAAGATGATGAACAAGATCATCGCCCTGCGCATCAGCGACGTGCGGGCCGCCGTCGAGGGCATCCAGTCGGCCGCGGATCTCAAGAAGGCGACCGCCAAGATCGACGAACTCAAGAAGATGGTCGACTGACCGAACCCAGGATGGTCGCGGACCGTCCGACACGCACGGAGGCATCATGAAGTACATCCACCTGCTCCTCATCGTTCCGTTCCTCGCGCTCACGGCGTGCAACGCCACCATCGGCGAGCGCATGGGCACCTCGCTCGCAGTGGTCCGCGGATTCCAGTCGAGCGACCATCCGATCCCGAGCGAGGTCTTCGCCAACGCCAAGGGCATCGCGATCATCCGCGAGAACAGCGCCGCGCTCGTCGTCGGCGGAAGCGGCGGCGAGGGCGTGTTCATGCGCAAGAACGGGCTCAACTGGAGTCCGCCGGTGGCGGTCAACACCGCGGGGGCCACGATCGGCCTCCAGGCGGGCGGACAGCGCCGCGACATCGTGATCTTCATGAACACCGCGGAGGAGGTCGCGAACTTCCTCGATGACGGTGTGTACGCGCTGGCCGAGGCATCGGCGACGGCGGGGCCGGCCAAGACCGATCCGAAGAACGCCGGCGGCCCGGTGCCATCGACCTACTACTACATCCGCAACGAAGGCCTCTTCGGCGGACTGCTCGTGGGCGGCGTGTACTTCACCATCGACAGCAAGGTGAACCGCGAGACCTACGGCGCGGGCGCGACGGTCGGCGACATCCTCGCCGGCAACGTCGAGAAGCCGCAGGGATCGACGATCCTCACGCAGGCGCTCGACTGAGCCGACGGCGTGGACTGAGCCGACGACCGCGAATCACCCGACGGCGATTCAGCCGACATACGCCTTGAGTGCGTAGTCCCCCACCATCCGGTGCGTGGAGAAGTCGTCGGACACCGATGCCGCGCTCGCGAGCGCGCGCTTGATCCACTTGCGCGGCAGCCCATCGCGGCCGCGGTCGTAGAACTCGGGCACGATCCTGCGCTCGAGCAGCTGGTACAGGCTCTCCGCGTCGCGGAGGTCGCGCTTCTCGCCCGCTCCGTGCGCGTCGGCCTCGTTGAACGCGCCGTCGTCGGCCTTGCCGATGGCCCAGCCGTTGGTGCCGTCGAAGGCCTCGGGCCACCAGCCGTCGAGGATGGAGCAGTTGATGCCACCGTGCGGCGGCGCCTTCATGCCGCTGGTGCCGCTCGCCTCGTGCGGGCGGATCGGATTGTTGAGCCAGACATCGCAGCCGGAGACGAGCGCGCGGCCGACCTCCATGTCGTACTCCTCGATGAGCACGACGCGTCCGCGCAGCTTGGGGTGGCGGGTCATCTCGAAGACCGTGCGTGCGTAGGCCTGGCCGCCCGTGTCGCGCGGATGGGCCTTGCCCGCGAAGATGAACTGCACGGGGCGCTTCGCATCGCCCACGATGCGTGCGAGCCGGTCGATGTCGGTGAAGACGAGCGGCGCGCGCTTGTAGGTGGCGAAGCGCCGCGCGAACCCGATGGTGAGCGCCTGCGGATCGAGCGTGCGCGCGAGTTCATCGAGCGCCGCGGGCACCTCGCCACGGCGCTCGCCGGCGCGCACGATGCGGTCGCGCGCGAAGCGCACCACCTGCGCGCGCAGCGAGGCGCGCATGGCCCAGAAAGCGGCGGGATCGGCGGTGAGCGCCCGCTTCCACGCGCGGTTGCGCGGCGCGTGCGCCACGGCGTCGAACCCGCACGCGTCCTTCCAGAACGCGATCGCCTTGGGGTCGACCCACGTCGCGGTGTGGATGCCGTTGGTCACATGCGTGATGGGCACATCCTTGGGCTTGCGGGCGCCGTAGACCCTCTGCCACATGGTGCGCGACACCTCGCCATGCAGCGCGGCCACGCCGTTCACCTTGTCGGCGAGGCGCAGGCACACGATGGTCATGCACACGGGCTCCTGCGTGTTCGCAGGATCCTCGCGCGAGAGCGCCTCGAGCTCGGCGCGCGAAATGCCGCCGCGCGCGAGCGTGCGTGCCAGGCCGTCGCACACCATCTCGACACCGTAGCGGTCATGCCCCGCGGCGACGGGCGTGTGCGTGGTGAACACGGTGCGCGCGCGCACGGCCTTCACCGCATCGGCGTGCGCCATGCCGGCCGCGCGGAAACCGGCGAGCATCTCCACCGCGGCGAAAGCGGCGTGCCCCTCGTTCAGGTGGATCTTGGATGGCTCGATGCCGAGCGCCCGCAGCGCGACCATGCCGCCGACGCCGAGCAGCACCTGCTGGCGCATTCGCAGGAGCGGCTCGCCCTTGTACAGGCCCTCGGTGAGCTGCCTGTCCTCAGGGGCGTTCTCGGGGAGATCCGCGTCGAGCAGGAACACGCGCGTGCGGCCCACATCCATGCGCAGGATGCGCACACGCACATTCGAAACACCCACGGGCACCTCGATCACCAACCCCGTGTCGGTCATGGGCATGTTGGCGCGGTCATAGACCGGGTACAGCACCTTGGTCGAGCCATCCTCGGCAAACTGCTGGATGTAGTAGCCGTGGCGGTAGTAGAGGCCGATGGCGACCAGCGGCACGCCGAGATCGCTCGCACTCTTGAGGTGGTCGCCCGCGAGCACGCCGAGGCCACCCGAGTACTGCTGGATGCTCTCGTGCAGCGCGTACTCCGAGCAGAAGTAGGCGATGGTGGCGTTCGGCTGGCCCTTGGCGCAGGTCTCGTCCCACCAGGTGCGCCGCGACATCTCGGCGGCCAGCGCGGCGCGCGCGTCGGCGAGGGCGATGCGGAAGCCGGGCTCCTCGCATGCGGCGGAGAGCGTGGCTGGGCCAGCGTGGGCAAGCACCGCCAGCGGCGAGTGCTTGGTCGCGTGCCAGAGCACGGGATCGAGTGCCGCGAACGGGCGGCGCACGGCCTCGTTCCAGGTCCACCAGAGGTTGAGCGCGAGCGTGCGCAGTTGCGCGCGCGCCTCGTCGGGCGCGAGAGGTGCGGGTACGACGGTGCGACGCGGCGCGGTCCTGGGCGCGGACTTCGCCACCTTGCCGTTCAACGGCTTCCGCGCGTCACGTGCCGGTGACTTCACGGGGGACTTGCCGTTGGACTTCCCGTTGACCTTCACGGGGGACTTCACTGGAGCAACCGAAACGGAGCTCGACGGGGACGACGAACGCAGGGGCTTCTTCTTCGCGGCCATTCGCGGCAGGATAGTCGATCAAACACGCCCCGATGCGTCGACGAGCGCGCGGAGTTTCGCGGCCAGCCGCCGCCCTCCCGCTCCGCCGACGATGCCGGGGTCCATGCGCCACTTCCAATTGCCCGAGGCTGTGCCGGGGAGGTTCATCCGCGCGGGAGCACCCAGACCGAGGATGTCCTGCATGGACAGCACTGCGAGTGCAGCAGGCGAGGCGAGGGCGATGCGATTCATGGCCTGGTGCGCGGGGCCATCGCCGGCGTAGGCGCGGAAACGCGCCCGTTGGGCAGCGTCTCGGCTGCGGAACCACTGCTCGGTGGTCTCGTTGTCGTGCGTGCCGGGGTAGACGACCGCACGCACGGGGTGGTTGTGCGGCATGTCACCCGACTTGCCGCTCCAGAACGCGTTCTGAACAATGCGCATGCCGGCAAGGCCGAAGTCGTCGCGGAGCGCCTCGACCTCAGGCGTGAGGGCGCCGAGATCCTCGGCGATGAGCGGCAGGTGCTCGAAGCTCCCCGACATCGCCGTGAGCAGCTCGCGGCCGGGCGCACGGCGCCACTCGCCCTTGCGCGCGGTTTTCGCGCCTGCGGGCACCTCGTAGGCGTTGTGGAAGCCGATGAAGTGGTCGATGCGCACGAGGTCGAAGCGCTCGGCGGCGCAGGCGATGCGGGAGATCCACCATGAGAATCGCTCGGCGCGGTGCGCATCCCACGCGTAGTGCGGATGGCCCCACAGCTGGCCGTCGGCACTGAAGCCGTCGGGCGGGACACCCGTGAGGACCTCGGGAGTGCCGTCCTTGCGCAGGCGGAAGAGGCTGGGGTTGGCGCGGACATCGGCGCTGTCGGCGGTGACGAAGATCGGCACGTCGCCGATGAGCGCAATGCCGCGCTTGCTGCAGTACGCGCGCAGATCGGCCCACTGGCGATCGAGCTCGTACTGGATCCACGCGTGCATGGCGCGCGCGGTCGGATCGGTTCCCGCCACGAAGTCGACCCAGGCGCCCAGCCAGGAGGCGCGCTCGTGGAAGCGCTTGAAATCGCGCGACCTCGAGCCGTTGGCGGCGTGGAACGCCGCCGCCGCCTTGGCGTAGCGAGCCATGCGGAAGGCGCGGTTGGCGGCGAAGTCGCAGTCGCCGCGCCCGAGCCTGCGCTTGTCGCGCGGTGCGATCTTCAGGTCCGACTTGGCGAGCAGGCCCCGATCCACCAGCGGCTCGAGCGCCAGGAAGGTCGGCTCGATCGCAAAGCTCGAGGGTGAGGAGTACGGGCTGTCGCCGTACCCCACGGGGCCCACAGGGAGCATCTGCCAGACACTGAAGCCCGCCGCCGCGAGCCAATCGGCGAACTTGTGCGCCGCGATGCCGAGATCACCCGCACCAAACGGCGAAGGCAGGCTCGTGATGTGCATGAGCACACCCGCGCGGCGCGTGGCGAGGAGGGGATGCGACGTGCGTTGCTCGACAGCCATGGGCGGTACTGATACCCAATCGGTGCCTGGGACGTGCCAGACACGTGCCTGCCACTTGCCTGCCACGTGCCAGGGACGTGCCAGGGACGTGCCAGGGACGTGCCAGGCTCGTGCCTGGCACTGGGCGGCACGTGCCGTGCTCGGCCTAGCGGGAGCCGACGACGACCGTGCCGGACAGTGGCGGCAGCTTTCCGAGTCGGCCCGCGGCCTCGCCGTGGGCGACGGTCCAGGTCCAGCCCGCGTACTCGGCGTCGGGCAGCGACACCTCGTGCGCCTCGGTCGACGCGTTGAGCGCCACGATCACCCGCTGGCCGGCCAGCGCGCGCTCGAAGACCCATAGGTTGCGCGCATCGTCGGCGAGCAGCGTGCGGAACGCCCCCCGCCGCAGCGCCGGCAACTCGCGGCGCAGCGCGATCATGGCGCGGTACGCCTGCAGATGCGCCTCATCGATCCGCTCGGCGGGGTCGTCGTTCGGCGGCAGATCCGCCCACAGCATCGGCTTGCGGCAGAAGGGATCGTCCGATCCCCACATCCCCACCTCGTCGCCGTACCAGATCATGGGTGCGCCGACATAGGTCATCTGCGCCAGCACCGCGAGGCGGGCGCGGCGATACGCATCCTCGGACGGCCGCGCGCCGTCGTATCGGGAGCCGGGCCGCTCGCTGTTGGCGCGGTCGTATCCGCCGCGGCCGGGGTTGGCGATCAT
>CAIOCH010000649.1 GCA_903856525.1 uncultured bacterium
ACCGATGCCTTCTTCTACCGCCGGCTTGCCCCCGATGCGCGCAACCCCATGCAGCGCGCCATCGAGAATCTCGACGATCTGCGCACGCAACCGCGCGAGCTCAACTCGATGCTGCTCCGTCCCGGCGAGCAGATCGCGGGAACCACTCGGCCCTGCGCCGTCTCGGTGCTCTGGGTGACGATCGAGCGCGAGGCCGCTGCTGCCGACCACCTGTCCGTGCAGGGCGTGCTGCTCGGGCTCCTCGAGCGACTGCGAACGGGTACCGACGGCGATCCGCTGCTCCGCGCGCGCGCGCTCCGCGATGCAGCCGTGGTTCTCAAGCAGAGTGGCCATGCCCCCGCGGAGGCACTGCAGCCCCTCGACACATGGTTCGCCCAGTGCAGCACCCAGTGGGCCGACGCGCTCACCGTCGACTGGGCCAAGGCCGCGTACGAGGTGCCGGGCAACATCCGCGCGCTGCGCCGCGACGCGGAGTCGTTGATCCGAGCCTTCCCCGCGCTGCCCGCGATCGCCGACGCTGCCCGCGAGGAACGCGAGCGCATGCGCAGCGAGATCCGTCCGTTGGCGCCCATCGGCGTGCTGCTTCCCGCTGCCGGTGGCGTGGCGGTGCGCCGACTCGGCGAGGATCGCCCCGACGGTTCTGTGGTGGTCGTGGTCCGTGAGGGACCGCGCTGGCGCTTCGTGGAGGCACCGCTGGTCGGCGGCGGCATCGCCCTCCCGATCGCCGGGCTTCCCGATGGTCCCGTGCTCGTGTTCAGGAGGGTCGGTCGATGAGTCCAGCCATGTCCGCGCAGTCGTCGTCCGCATCCGCCCGCCCGCTGGTCCGCTTCGGGCGGGTCGATCCGGAGGCGAGGTTGGGTCTGCCTGCCGGCACGCACACCACACCGAGTGCCGTCACATGCCTCGTCTTCACCACCATCATCGGCGGCGCCGTCTACGGGGCGAGCTATGCATGGCGGCAGGGCGAGTGGGGCGCGGTCGTCTGGGAGTACCTCACGGGCTTCGGACGCATCCCCATTCCCATCACCATCCTCTCCATCTGGTCGCTGGTGTTCCTGCTGCTCAAGGCGCTCAAGATCCGCGCGCAACGGGCAGCGCTGCGCATCCACTTCGTGCCCGACGACACGGCGTTCGTGCTCAATGCCGCCACCGCCGACTCGGTGGTGGATGCGATCGACCGCGCTGCCGACGAGCCCGAGCGGTTCATGTTCCTCGCCCGCTGCCGGTCCGTGCTGCGCGTCATGCGCAACCTTGGCCGCGTGAGCGATGTCGATGATCTGATCAACTCGCGGGGCGATCAGGACGAGTCGACCATCGACTCCGGCTATACCATCGTGCGTGGCTTCATCTGGGCCATTCCTGTGCTCGGCTTCATCGGCACCGTCATCGGCCTCACGCAGGCCATGGGCCGCTTCGGATCGGCCCTGCGCGCAGCGGGCAAGGATGTGGAGGCGATCACCCAGCAGCTCACGGGCGTGCTCGGCGGCCTCGACACCGCGTTCATCACCACCGCCGAGGCGCTCATCGCGGTCATGGCCATTCACATCCTGCAGACGCTGGTGCGCCGCGCCGATGAGCAGCTGCTCGACGATGTGCGCAAGGCGGCCTTCGACGCGATCGTCACCCGTGTGCGTATCGCACGCCAGGAGGGCTGAACCGCGTGGGCCGTCGACGCGACAACAGCGCTCCCGTCACGTTCTTCTCCTTCCAGGATGTGATGCTTTCGCTCATCGGCATCGCCATTGTGATCACGTTGATCCTGCTCCTGCAGGTGACCGAGTCCACGGTGCGGGTGGTGTCGCGCGCCGCGGCCGCCGATGGCGGCGCCGATGACGCCAGCGAGCGCGAGAGGCTCCTCGAGTCGCGGGTCGCCTCACTGGAGTTCGCGGTGCGTGAGGCGCAGAAGCGCCCTGACGGAGATCCGCTCGCCAAGCGCGCCTCGCTGCGACAGGAGATGCTGTCGGTGGCAGGGAGGCTTGAGGAGCTTGAGGCACGCGCCGCCGAGCTCCTGCGGCAGATGCGCGAGCTGACGCTCGAGCATCCCGATGCGGGCGCGCTGGTGCAGTTGACCGAACTGACGCGCATGCGCGATGAACTGCTCGCCGAACTGCAGACTCTGGAGCGGCGACGGCGGATCTCCTACATCCTCGACACCGCCCAGACCGCCAAGCCGTTGCTGCTCGAGGTGTCCGGTTCGCGCATCGTCGCCTGCGACCTTTCCGCCGACGGCTTCGCCATCCGCATCGCGGCCGGAACACCCGCGGCCCAGGTCAATGACGCCCTCGAGTACTACCGCACCATGTCGGCGGGGCAGGACGCCTACCTGCTGCTCGTGGTCAAGCCGTCGGGAGTGGCGCAGTACTGGAGCATCCGTGCCGCGATCGACGCGCTGCCCGAGTCAGCCCGCCCCGCCATCGGCCTCGACCTCATTCCCGAGGACACCTATGTCTCGGAGCTCTTCCCGAGTGCGCTGATCGGCGGTGGGTCATGAGCCGTCGCCGTCGCGCCGGTTCCGACGACAGCCTCGAGCTGCTGCTCGATCCGATCTGCAACATGTTCGGGACCATCATGTTCGTCGCACTCATCGCGGCGCTGCTGGCGCTCTCGCGCTCCAGCGAGGTGGTGGCCGAGGCAGTGAGCGCAGCGGAACGGCGCCGTGAGTCGACCAGCGCCCAGCTCGAGGCGCGCGCCGCGGAGCTCGAGGCGATGCTGCAGACGCTGCCCGCGGGCGATGGCCGGGAGCTCGATGCGGCGGCTGCCGACCGCGTGGAGCGCGCGTTG
>CAIOCH010000650.1 GCA_903856525.1 uncultured bacterium
GACCACGGCGCGCGATGCGCCCACCCGCGTCCGCGCCGCGTCGGCGAGTTCCACGCGCACAGGCGCCGAGAGGGTGGCCCGCGCCACACGCGCGACATCCGCGATCGAGAGGGGCGAGCCGTCGAGGATGACGGCGGGTGCGCTGTGGGAGGCGTTCGTGCTCATGCGGTCGTCGATGCAGTCGTTGAGGGGAGGGACGGAGGCTCCGCCGCGGCGGCATGTGGGCGTGCGGCGAAGCGCGGGAATATACGGTGGTTTCACGCGCGATGACCGCCTTGCGGCGTCGCGGCGTTTCGCGCACACTGCGGACATGACCGATCCGAGCAGCGGTTCCGCCGCCACCGCAGGCACCTCCAGCCAGCCCGCCAAGCCGGGCGCCGATGTGTCGCCGGACACGCCTGTCCGTCGCCTGATCGTGCTCGTGGTGTCGATCGCCCTTGCGGCCATCGCCTTCCGCGCCGTGCAGCCGTTCATGGGCAGCTCCCGCGGCGTGGTCGGACCGCAGGTGGCCGATGCCGAGCGGCCGCTGCTCGCAGGTCTCGCCATCGTCGCCGCCTTCGGGATCGCCTCCGCCATCGCGGCGCTGGTGGGCCGGCTGGTGAACGCTGTGGTGGGCGTGTTCGTCCTCGGTTGCGGCGTGGGCTACCTGGCCATGCGCGCGGGTTCGTCTGCCGACTTCGCCTTCGGTACCTCGTCGCCGCTCGCCGGCGGCATCGAGCTGCTCGCGTGGGCCGCGCTGGCCGCCGCGGGTTCGCACCTCATCTTCAAGGTGGGCGGGCCGCTGCCCGACTTTCCCGTGACCACCGAGGACGAGATCGACTCGCCCCTCGGCCGCAGCGCCCGCATGTCGTGGGTGGCTGCCCTCGCCGGGCTCGCCGTCGCCTGGCTCGCCGCCGCCACAGCCACCAAGGGGCAGGCGCTCGGCGCCGCCACGCTCGCGGGCTTCGCCACGGGTGCGTTCGGCCGCATGGTGGCGCCTCGCACGCCGCCGGTGTACCTCGCGGTGGCGCCGATCGCGGCGTTCGCCGTGGTGTTCCTCTTCCTCGGCATCACGGGTGCCGGCGACGACCTCGCCACCAAGTTCGTCGACGGGGGCTATCCGCGCTTCCTGCGCATGATGCCCGTCGACATCGTGGCGGGCGCGCTCTGCGGCACCGCGCTCGGCTTCGGCTTCATGCGCAGCTTCGCGGCGCCCGCCACCGACTCGCGCTGACACCATCCGCGCTACCCTGCGGAGTTCCGCTCCGCCTGCGACCGTCCGCACGGCCGGCTCGCGCGGTTTCCGACCGCATCCCGCGCATGCGGCGATTCACCGCTCTCCTGCCCCAACCGCCATCCGACCAATGACCGCACCGCACTCGCTCCTCGTCACCGGCACCATCGGCATCGACACCGTCGAGACCCCCAGCGCGCGCGCCGAGCGCGTGCTCGGTGGAAGCGCCGCCTACTTCGCCGCCGCCGCCAGCCGCCTCGCACCCGTGAGGCTCGTGGGCGTGGTGGGTGACGACTTCCCCGCCGATCACCGCCGCCGCCTCGAGGGCCTCGGCCCCGTCGATCTCCTCGGTCTCGAGACCCGCGTCGGCGCCAAGACCTTCGCCTGGGGCGGGAAGTACCTCCTCAACATGAACGAGCGCGAGACGCTGTTCACCGAGCTCGGCGTGGTGGCCGATGCGCCGCCGCGCGTGCCCGCCGCCTTCGCCGACAGCGGTCTCGTCTTCCTCGGCAACACCCACCCCGCGGTGCAGGCGGGCCTGCTCGACCAGGTCCCCAACCGCACCCTCGCCGTGGCCGACACGATGGACCTCTGGATCAACGTGGCGCACGATGAGCTCGTGCACCTCCTCTCCAAGGTCGACGGCATCGTGCTCAACGACTCCGAGGCCGCGCACCTGACCGGTGAGCGCAACGCCATCAGCGCCGGCCGCCGCATTCTGGGCTACGGCCCCAAGTTCGCCGTGGTCAAGAAGGGCGAGCACGGCGCGGTGCTCGTCCACCGCGACGGCGTGGCCGTGGTGCCCGCGTTCCCCGCCGAGGAGGACATGGTCGTCGACCCCACGGGCGCCGGCGACACCTTCGCGGGCGGGTTCATGGCGCACCTCGCGCGCACGGGCCGCACCGACCTCGAGGCGCTGCAGACCGCGCTCTCGTGGGGCACGGTCATGGCGAGCTTCACCATCGGCGCCTTCAGCCTCGACGGCGTGGCGAAGGCCACCGCCGCCGACCTCGAGGCGCGCTACCGCCTCTTCGCCCGGCACGCGCGCGTCTGACGCGAACCGCTCGCGTGGACACCGAAACCGCGCGTGCGCCGCCACGCACCCGATGGGTTGGCTACGCTGCACGCATGACCTGCGTTTCGCGTGTTTGCGCGGTGTTCGCCGCTGTTCTGCTCGCATCCTCCACCTCCGCCCAGACCTTCACGCCCGTGAAGGAACTTCCGGGCGCGACGCTCATGACGCGCATGCAGAGCGCCATGTCGGGCATTGGCGACGGCGGCACCGTGTCCGATGCCAAGTGGAACATCGCCGCGGGCGAGCTGTGGTTCAACAAGGACGGCTGGAAGACGCTCGACCTCCGCAGCGGAGCGCTCAAGGACGCCGATGGTGAGCCGCCTGCATCCGCCGAGGCATCGCGCGCCCAGCGCGAGGGCCGCGACCGGCGCCCGCCGCGCGGACGGCAGTTCCGCACCGCGGAGAGCCCCGACGGCGCGTGGACCGCGACCAGCGAGAACGGCAACATCACCCTCACCCCGAAGGCAGGCGGCGATCCGATCGCGGTGACCTCCGACGGCACCGACGACATCAAGTACGGGCAGGCCTCGTGGGTGTACGGCGAGGAACTCGACCAGACCACCGCCATGTGGTGGAGCCCCGACTCGCGCTACCTCGCGTTCTACCGCTTCGACGAGTCGGAGGTGAAGGACTTCTTCATCCTCGACGGCTGGACCGAGACGGGCACGCGCGTCCTCAGCGAGGCGTATCCCAAACCGGGCGAGCCGAATCCGAAGGCGTCGATCCTCATCTACGACGTCGCGGCCAAGTCGACGGTGACCGTCCACGGCGCCGCTCCGCAGCCGGACGCCGAGCACTATCTCTACAACGTGCTGTGGACGCCCGATGGGAGCGAACTCCTCTACTCGCGCACGCCGCGGCGGCAGGACGTGCTCGATGTGCTCGCGGCCAATCCCGCCACCGGCGCGTCGCGGATGGTGGTGCAGGAGAAGCAGGCCGCGTGGCAGGACAACCGCCCCCTCATGCGCTTCCTCGCCGATGGCAAGCGCTTCATCTGGGAGACGGAGAAGTCCGGCTACAAGCATTTCGAACTGCGCGGCCTCGACGGCGCGCACATCGCCACGCTCACCTCGGGCGAGTGGCCCACCGACCGCATCGTGCTGCTCGACGAGGACGCGGGTGAGCTCTGGTTCACCGCGTGGAGCGCCCCCGTGGCCGTGCGGCAGCAGCTGCACGTGGCGAGGCTCGACGGCTCGGGGCAGGCACGCATCACGTCTCCCGAGTTCCACCACGGCGGCTTCCGCATTTCGCCCGATGGCCTGTTCGTGCTCGCCACGGCGGAGACCACCGCGGTGCCGCGTCACGATGTGGTCTACGCCGCGCCCGTTGCGGATGGAACAGGGAAGCGCCGCGATGGCGCGCTCCTCGCCAGCCTCGGCGAAGGCGCGGTGAAGGGCTTCAAGACGCACGGTCTCACGCCGAGCGAGCTCTTCACCTGCAAGGCTGCCGACGGAACGACCGAACTCTACGGGAAACTCCACTTCCCGCCCGCGTTCGATCCCGCGCGCACGTACCCGCTCATCGTCGACACCTACGGCGGACCCACGGTGCGCCTGGTCACCGACACCTTCACGGCGGGCGACCAGCGCACCGCGCTCGGTTTTCTGGTGATGACCGTCGACAACCGCGGCACGCCGCACCGCGGGAAGGCGTTCGAGCCC
>CAIOCH010000651.1 GCA_903856525.1 uncultured bacterium
CGAGCGGGCTCGTCGAGGCGCCGTCGTCGTCAAGCAGCATGGGCAGACCGCCCGCGCGCGCCGCCATGGCGGCGAACGCCACCGAGCCAAAGCCGCAGGCTGCGTAGCGCAGCATGTCGCGGCGGGTGTATGAGAGGGGGAGGCGGTTGCAGCAGAGGTCGCTCATGGGAGTCTCGTTGCGTGGTCGTTGCGGTCTTGTTCGATGCTCGCCGCGGATTCGCCGCGGTCTCCGTGCAGTGTGCGGATGCGGGCCGGTTTGACGCGGCGCCGCGCGCGTTCCCGCGTCTCACTCAGTCGACCGTGCGGAACTCTCCGGAAAGGAACAGCGCCTGACACAGCGCTGAATACGCGAGCGTTTCGGGTGACACGCCGTTCGCCGCCGCGGGCGCGCCGCCGCGCCGCTGGCTGATGCGGTCGGCAACCCGCTGGCGCGCGGCGTCGCGGATGTTCCGTGGCTGGGCGTTCCCACGATCCGCCGCAGCGACCCCGTCGCCGTTGGCGCGGTCCTTGTCCGTCGCCTTGCGGAAGTCATCGAGGAAATCCCTGCACGCCGCGATCTCGCTCGGCGACGGCGCGCGGCCGAACGCGATCGAGAACGCCGCGCGGATCCGGTCGACCTCGCGCTCGCCCGCGTCGATCACGCGTGCGGCGAAGCGGTCGGACAGCCGGGTGATCTCCTCGCTGTTCATCAGGAACAGCGCCTGCGTGGGCACATTGGTCGCATCGCGCCGGCCCGTGACGAACGCGGGTTCCGCGAAGTCGAACACTTCGAGCGACTCGGGCACGCGGTCGCGGATGATGGGCAGGTAGACACTGCGGTGGTTGTCGCCCGCGCCGTTCAGCGTGCCGAGCAGGCGTTCCATCCCGGGCCCGCGCAGTCCGCCCTCGAGGAAGGCGACGGGCGACCCCGTGCGCGGCTTCGCATCGAGCACGCCCGCAGCCGCCAGCATCGCGTCGCGGATCGCCTCGGCCTCGAGGCGCTTCTTGGGCATGCGCCACAGGTAGGTCGCGTCGGGATCGATCTCCGCGTTCTGCGCGTCGTACGCGCTCGACATCGCGTAGGCGCGCGTGAGCATGATCTCGCGGATGAGCTTCTTGGTGCTCCAGCCGTTGGCCACGAGGCGCGTGGCCAGGTGGTCGAGCAGCTCCGGATGCGACGGCGCGAGGCCGCTCATGCCGAAGTTGTCGGGCGTGGGCACCAGCGGCTGGCCGAACAGATGCAGCCAGACGCGGTTGGCCCACACGCGCGCGGTGAGCGGGTTGTCGTCGCGGGCGATCCACTCGGCGAGCTGCAGGCGGCCGCTGCCCTTGGTGATCTTCGCTTCGCTGCCGGTCGAGAGCAGCTCCACGAAGCCGCGGTGCACGATCGCGCCCGGCTTGTCGAGCTCGCCGCGGTCGAGCACGCGGGCATTGAGCGCGCGGTCGCGGTCGACGGCACCCATGGCGATCATGTTCGCCTCGGTCGGCTCGCCGCGCTCGTCGAAGCGGCTGGTCATGCTCTCGAGGTTGCGCACCGCACCCTGCGTGGCGCGCGCGCGCACGATCTGCTGCTGGATGTTGGCGGGCAGCTCGCGGCCGGACTGCCGCGCCTCACGCGCCTGCGCGATCACCTCGGCGGCGCGCTCGGCCTCCTCCTCGGTGCGCGTCTTGAGCGTCGCGAGCACCGAGCGCTGCTCGGGACGCATCGTGGGTCCCGCGGCCATGCCACTCTCGCGCGGCAGCTCGATGAGCGGCGTCGCGTGGTTGTTCTGCTGGCCCTCGAAGGTGCCGAAGCGCGTGTCGGTGGAGAGGAAGATGCCCGCGACCGCGTAGTAGTCCTTCTGCGTGATCGGGTCGAACTTGTGGTCGTGGCAGCGCGCGCACGCGACGGTGAGGCCGAGCATGCCCTGCGTGGCGGCGTCGAGCTGCTCGTCGGCGAGGTCCATCTGGAACTGCGGCTTGCCGCGCGCGTTGTGGCTCTTGGTGCCGAGGGCGAGGTAGCCCGTGGCCACGAGGTGCTCGGCGCGGTCGGCGTCGCTCGACGCGGGAAGCAGGTCGCCGGCGAGCTGCTCGACCAGGAAGCGGTCGTACGGCTTGTCCTCGTTGAAGGCGTGGATCACATAGTCGCGGTAGCGCCAGGCGTGTGGGTAGACGAGGTTCGTCTCCTTGCCGCTCGACTCTGCGTAGCGCGCCACATCGAGCCAGTGCCGCCCCCAGCGCTCGCCGAACGCGTTGCTCGCGAGCAGACGGTCGACCGCCTTGGCGAGCGCGTCGGGCGAGGGATCGCGCTCGAACGCCGCGAGATCCGCCTCGGACGGTGGCAGTCCGGTGAGGTCGAAGCTGGCGCGGCGGAGCAGGGTGCGCTTGTCGGTGGGAGCGGCGGGGGTGAGTCCACGCTCCGTCATTTCGGCGAGAAGGAACGCGTCGATCGCCGTCGCACCCCACGCGGGATCGGCGGCGGCGGGCGGCGTGGGTGAGGAGACGGGCTGGTATGCCCAGTGGTGCTCGCGTCCGCGGGCGATGTCCTCGGCGGTCCAGCGGTGCTCGGTCCCGGGGGAGGCACCTTCCGCGGCGGCGGGCTTGTCGACGCGCGGGTCGGGCGCGCCCATCCCCACCCACTTCTCGAGCAGCGCGATCTCGGCATCGGAGATCCTCGCGTCGGGCGGCATCTGGAACTCGACATCGTGGTAGCGCACGGCGCGGATGAGGAGGCTCGAGTCGAGGTCCCCGGGCACCACGGCAGGGCCGCTCTTGCCGCCACGCAGCGTCGACTCGCGCGTGTCGAGCCGCAGGCCGCCCTTGGAGGCGTTCGCGGACTTCGAGTGGCAGCCGTAGCAGTGGGTGATGAGCAGGGGGCGGATCTTCGATTCGAAGAACTTGACCTCGTCGGCGGTCGGGGCGCGACCCTCGTCGAGGGCGATCGTGGACTCCATCTGCACGCCCTCGTCGGCGCCGCTGTCCTGCATCATCTGCGCCAAGGCGGCGGGCGCGTGCAGCAGGGTCGTGGCGAGCAGGATGGCGGTGGCGTGGAGGCTGCGCATGGTGTGCCCGGCGAAGAGGAGTGCATCGGAGGCCGACGGCGAGTGTTCGCCACGCCCCCGCGGGACAACGGATTCTGATCGGACCGATTGCTCCGCCCGCCGTGGAATCTAGGAGAATCAAGCCCGATGCGCCCATGCTGCGGTCCGTTCCGTGGGAAATCCCGCGGAAAGTGACTTGCATCCCCCTCGGTTTGGCGGATGCTCTGCGCACGCGTCGTTCTCGGTCGCGTCCACCCAAACCGAAGGGCCTGCATGCAGCACTCCACGATCCTCTCCGCATTCGCCGCCACCTTCGCCGTCTCGCTTGCGGTGGCCTCGTCCGCCCTCGCCCAGGGCGCCGACAACTGCATCGATTCCGCAGCGCTCAAGGGCTATGGCAGCTTCCCCTTCAGCACCGTGGGCGCCACCACCGACGGCGCGGCGGATGTCCTGTGCAATTTCTTCAACAACCAGAACATCTACAACGACGTCTGGTTCCGCTTCACCGCACCGGAGACGACGGTCATCGATGTCGCCACCTGTGGCGGCGCGACCTGGGACACCAAGATCGCCATCTACGGCGGTGCCGACTGCAGCGCGCCCGTGATCGCCTGCTCCGACGACAGCTGTGGCACGCAGACGCGCGTGACGGTGGGCGTGAGCGCGGGGCAGACGTATCTGTTCCGCGTGGGTGCGTACGCCGCGACGGGTACGGGCACCGGGACGCTGAGCGTGTCGCCTTTCGCACCGCTCGCCGACATCACCGATCCCGCCACCGGCATCCGCTACGTCGCCATCAACTCCACCACTTGGACTGCCGCGGAGAGCTTCGCGCAGCTCCTCGGCGGGCACCTCGTATCGATCAACAGCCAGGCCGAGCAGGACTTCGTGTGGTCGAACTTCGGCAGCCTCGGCGGCGTCGACCGGCGCGTGTGGATCGGCTTCACCGACCGCAACAGCGAGGGTGCGTTCGCGTGGAGCGACGGGTCGCCCGCCAAGTACACCAACTGGAATCCCGGTGAGCCGAACAATTCGGGCGGCGTGGAGCACTACGCGGAGCTCCTCGGGTCGAGCGGCCGATGGAACGACCTCAACGACGCGGGTGCCGGCTACACGCACATCGCCGTGGTCGAGCTCGGCTCGGGCGGCGGCGGTGGTGGTGGCGGTGGCGATCCCTGCCCCGAGGACATCGACAACGACGGCTTCGTCGACGCGGCCGACATCGCGGCCCTCCTGAGCGGCTGGGGCACGCCCGCGGGCGATGTCACCGGCGACGGCACGACGGACGCGCAGGACATCGCCGCGCTCCTGTCGGCCTGGGGCGCATGCGCGCCGTGAGTTGAGCGGTCGCGCCTGCGGGCGCTCCCGTGGTTTGAGCGGTCGCCGCTGGCGGCGGCTCCCTCTGGTGAAGTGGACGGATGTCGACTTCGAGGTGGCGACGGTGGGAGTGACTTGCATGAGCCTGCGGAAGCCTCGGGTGCCCGTCAGTCGCCGCGGAGCGGAGACTGCGGAACGCTGGGCGTGAGCCTTCGATGTCTCGAAGGCTGGATGTCCACCGTGGGCTGATCGAAGGCTCACACAACCCGTTCCGCAGTCC
>CAIOCH010000652.1 GCA_903856525.1 uncultured bacterium
CTTCGATCGTCGCCGGACGCGTGTCGTCGTCGGCCGTGCCTGTCGCATCGCGCTCGACGGTGCCCGCGGTGAGTCCTGCCCCGAGTCCCATCGCGGCCACGCCTGCGATCCCCACGGTCTCCGCCGCGAAGCCGCGCAGCACCGCCGAGGTCAAGCCCGTGGCGGACGCGAAGCCGGCGAAGGGGAAGCCCGTTGATTCAAAGGCTGTTGATTCAAAGCCCGTCGAATCAAAGGCCGTCGAATCAAAGGCCGTGGATGCAAAGTCCGTGGATCTCAAGCCCTCCGCCAAGTCCGCGTCGTCGGCATCCATCGTCGAGGGGGAACCCGAGCCGATCGACCCCTCGCATCCGTTCCGCGCCGCATCGCGTGCGCGTGGCGGATGATGCGCCATGGCCGCTGAGACCGTTCCGGGCTCCGTCGACTCCGCGCGCGCCGCGCAACGCGCGTGGCGCATCGCACTCGTCGCCTACCTCTTGCCCGTCACCGTCGCCACCCACTGGCCGCGCCTCGGTTTCGGCGGCGGTGGACCCATCGACAAGTTCATCCACTTCCTCGCCTTTGGCGTGCTGGCCTGGCTGTGGATGCACGCGAGGCCCTTGGGCCGCGCCGCGGTCGGCTGGTGCCTGGCTGCGGCGTGGGTGTTCGTCGACGAGCGCACGCAGGCCATCGAGATCCTCGGACGCACCTTCAGCGGCTACGACATGATCGCGGGCTGGCTGGGCGTGGCCATGGCGGGTGCGCTCTACGCGGCCATGCGCGCGGGCACGCCTGCGGGCAGCGCAGCCCGCGCCGACGCGGAGTTCGCGCGCGACTTCGCGTACGCCAGTCCCTTTGCGTGGACCACGGCTGCGTTCGTCACCACCGCGGTCGTGGTGGTGCTCGGGAGTCCCTTCGTCCTCAAGGCGCATTTCGCCGACGGCGGGATCACCCTCGGCAGCGTGATCTACGCCATCGGCTACTCGGGTTTCGTGGGCGTGGCCATGGCGGCGTACGGTGTGCGGCTCTTCGGCGAGGCGTTCGCGTCGCGCACCCTCGGTCGTCCGCTGGTCAAGGTGCCGCGCGAGGCCATGCCGTTCTGGCGCGTGGGCTTCATGTTCGCGCTCGCGCTGCTGCTGGTGGCGGGCTACGAACTGTTCGTCCGCCTGCTGTTCGGGTCAGCGCCTGCGGAGGACCTCGCGGTAGACCACGGCGGATTCCTCCAGCTGCGCCAGGGATTCCTCCTCGCGTCGGTGATCGTGAGCATCGCGATCGGCAACGCCATCGGATCCCGCGCCGCCATCCAGCGCAATCCCGCGCTCGCGAATCCGAGCGGTGCGGGCGGGCGATAGCATCCGCCCCCGATGCCGATCCCGATGTCAACCCCGTTGTCACCGACGTCACCGATGACGACGACTCCATCCACCATGCCCTCCTCGGCTGCCCGCTCCATCGCCGTCATCGGCGCCGGAATCGCCGGGCTCGCCGCCGCCCGCACCCTCTCGGACGCCGGGCACGAGGTCACCGTCCTCGAGTCGTCCGACCGCGTGGGCGGCCGCGTGGCCAGCGACCGCATCGCCACGCCGCACGGCACCTGCACGGTCGACCGTGGATTTCAGATCTACCTCTCGGCCTATCCCGAGGCCAAGCGTTTCCTCGACCTCCGCGCGCTCGAGCTCCGCTCCTTCCTTCCCGGTGCGCTGCTCTGGGACGGCGCGCGCACGCTGCCCGTCGCGCATCCGCTGCGCGAGCCGTTTGCGGCGCTCTCGGGCATCCTTCGCGGCGCGCTGCCACCCGGTGACGCGCTGCGCATGATTCCGTTCGCCCGGCAGGCGCTGCGCGGACCGGCCGATGGTCCCTCCGACGGCGCGATCGGCCGAACCGCGCTCGAGCGGCTCCGCTCCGCGGGCATCTCCGAGCGCACCATCGACCGGTTTTTCCGCAGCTTCTTCGGCGGCGTGTTCTTCGACCGCACGCTCGGCACCGACGCCACGCGCCTCGACTTCCTGCTGCGCATGTTCGCCGAGGGCTTCGCCTGCGTGCCCAGCAGGGGCATGGGCGAGATCGCCGCGCAGATGGCGGCGCCCATCACCCATCGCGTCCGCATCCACGCCCGTGTCGAGCACATCGAGCGCCCCTCCTCCGCAGCCACCGCCTCACGTGGCGGAGTGCGCGTGACCCTCGCAACCGGCGAGTCGATCGACGCCGACGCCGCCATCGTGGCCGTCGGCGCCCACGATCTGCGCCGTTTCGCCCCCGACCTCCCCGAGATCCACTGGTGCGGCACCCTCGCCGCGTGGTTCAGCACCCCCGATCCCTCGGCGCTTCCGCCGTGGCTCATCCTCAACGGCTCGGCCGCGCGCGGCGCGCTCAATCACGCCGCCGCCCTCAGCGCCATTGCGCCCGAGTACAGCGCGCCCGGTCGCGGGCTCTTCGTCGCCAACACCGCGTATCTGCCGCGCGACGCCGACACCGCCACCGATGTCGCCGAGGACATGCGCCGCACCCTCGCGCAGGCGCTCCGCCGCCCGTTCCGGAGCAACCCCGTGGACGGCTGGGAGCTCGTGGCCGTGCAGCGCATCCCGCATGCAATCCCGCGGCAGTGGCCCGAGGACCTCGTCGCGCGGCTTCCCGCGGCGCTCGGGCCACGCACCTTCGTGGCGGGCGACCATCTCGAGGACGCCTCTATCAACGGCGCCATGCGCTCGGGTCGCCGCGCTGCCGAGCGCTGCCTCGCGGCACTCGCGGCGGAATGACGCGGTATCCTCCGCCCATGCCCGCGCCGCGCCTGCGATCCGCCTCTCCGTCCGCGAGGACTCCCGTCCC
>CAIOCH010000653.1 GCA_903856525.1 uncultured bacterium
CCCGTTGATGTTGATGGCCGGCTCGATCTCCAGCGTCACCTCCCGCGCGTCACCCTCGCCGCCCACCTGCACGCCCGCACCCTGCAGAGACCGTGTGACCGCGCTCGTCACATCCGCGTCACAGACCGCGATCGCGCGCAGCGCCGAGGGCGTGACCTGCTCCACGCGGATCGACCACTCGTACGCGAAGGGATCCGCCACCGTCGGACGCCTGTTGCCGGAGTTGCGCGCCACGCGGGTGTTGGCCACCGAGCCCACGGTCGCCTTGAGCCGCAGCTCGCCGGACCACTCGGGATCGTCGAGCGCCGCACCGATCGGGATGCGGGTTCCGATGTCCGGATCGAGCACGAGCATGGCTCCCCCGGAGGGCACCTCGATCCCGACCGCCGAACCGTCGCGCCGGACATACGACACCGCGGCCTCGCCGAACGCGAGCGCGCGGCCGAAGCACGGGAAACTGCCCGCGACGAGCATGGGCGCGATGGTCCGCTCGGATGCGCGAGCCGCTGCTGGGCCCTGCTCGGGATTCCTCGCGCCGTACAGCGTGCGGATTGCGATCGTCGGTCCGCGCAGGAACGCCCGCACCGCCGCGGGACTGGCCAGCACGGGTTCCGCAAGCGCCGCGGGGAGCCGACGGTCCATGCGCTGCTCCGGCATTGCCTCCGCGAGCGCGGGATTGGTCTCGAGCGCGCGGGCCAGCGCTTCACCGAATGCCCGCAGCGCCTCGTCACCCACGAGGTAGCCGCTCGGACCCGCCGCGACCATCGACCACCGCTCGATCTGCATCACTCCCTCCACGATGGCGGCGCGCGCGGCGGCGTCCTCGGCGAACCGCTTGGTTGCCGCCGCCCATGCGGCCCGCGTGTCGGGACCCGCGGGCCCACCGAGCAGCTGGGCGAGGTTCATCATCGAGGTGGTGTCGCCGGTCATCGCGGCATCGATGAGCGCATCGGGCGCCGTGGCAACCGGCGGAGGGCCGATTCGGGCGCGCCGACCACTCGCGAGCATGACCAGCCCCGCGGGCACCGGCAGCAGGAGTGCGATCGCCACCACGAGCATGCGCGAGCGCATCCGGTACTGCCCGAGAATCAGCGCGTCGGTGCGCGAGATGTCGGCGCCGCAGTCGCTGCACACCGGCGGAATCACCACGCCGCGCGGGTACTCGTGCCGGCAGCGTCGACAGCGGATGTCGATGCCCACGCGCCTACCGACGAGCGCCACCACGAGCAGCACCACGCCCGCGAGCAGCGAGGCGGAGCTTGCGACCATCAGGATCTCCATCAGGCGGGGCGTCAGGTTCATGCGCGATGACCTCCAGCGCGCATTGTGCCGCGCACATGTGCCTCGTGCCAGGCACGTGCCGTCCAGTGCCAGGCACCACCCCCGGCGGCTATTCTCCGTGCATGACATCGCCTGCGCCCGACGCATCCTCGCGCGACCACTCCTTGTCCGACACGGCGCTCCTCCAGTCGCTCCTCGCCGCCCTCCGCGCCGACAGCGGGACCGTGCACGCGATCGGCGCCGACGGCGCACTGCATCTCCGCTGCGCGATCGGCATCCCCGAACCCGTGCTGGCGATCGTTGCGGTCGTGCCCATCGGCAAGGGCATGGCCGGCCTCGCGGCCGAACGCCGCTGCGCCGTGAACTCGTGCAACCTGCAGCAGGACACGACCGGCGACGTGCGTCCCGGCGCACGCGCGACCGGTCTCGCGGGCAGCGTCGCGGTGCCCGTGCTGTCCGCCGACGGCAGCGTGCTCGGCGTGGTCGGCGTCGCCACGCGCGCCGAACGCACATTCACGGCCGACG
>CAIOCH010000654.1 GCA_903856525.1 uncultured bacterium
AGTTCGGCCGCACGCCGTACGCGCAGAACGGCGACGGCCGCGACCACAACGCCAAGGGCTTCACCATGTGGATGGCCGGCGGCGGCGTCAAGGGCGGCCTCTCCCACGGCTCGACCGACGACATCGGCGCCGAGGCCGTCGACGGCGTCATGGACATCCACGACTGGCACGCGACGGTGCTGCACCTCGGCGGCCTCGACCACGAGCGCCTGACCTACCGGCACGCCGGCCGGAACTTCCGCCTCACCGATGTGAAGGGCAAGGTCAACACGGCGATCATGCGCGCCTGACGGGCGCCCGCGCGCGGAGCAGGCACGGGATGCGGCCGCGGGCCTGCGCGCGCTTGTGCGCACGCCCCGAAACAGCGACACTCCGCCCATGAGCTTCGACGAAGACGAATGGACGGTCATCACCAAGGACTCGAACGGCAACGTCCTCAAGGACGGCGATTCGGTCGTGGTGATCAAGGACCTCGACGTGAAGGGCGCCAAGACCACGATCAAGCGCGGCACCACCTACAAGGGCATCCGCACGACCTCGAGCGCCGAGGAGATCGAGGTGCGCGAGGGCAAGCAGGTGTGGGTGCTCAAGACCTGCTTCGTGAAGAAGGGCTGACGCGCCATGTCGACGCTCGCCGGACTCACGCCTGAACTCGACGCCGCCGTGCGCAACGAACTGCGCGAGGGCGAGGAACTGTGGTACGCGGGCATGCCGTCGCCGTCGCGCATGGGCCGCAAGATGTGGCCAATCGCCCTGTTCGGCCTCTTCTTCGGCGGCTTCGCGGCGTTCTGGATGACGATGGCGGCGGCCGGCGCCTGGTTCGGCGGCATGCAGTCGTCGGACGACGCCGGCTCGAAGGTCGCCGCGGGCGTGTTCATGCTGTTCCCCCTGTTCGGACTGCCGTTCCTGCTGGTGGGACTGGCGATGATCTCGTCACCGTTCTGGGTCGGCCGCAAGGCGCGGCGCACCGCGTGCTGCGTGACCAACCAGCGCGCGATGCAGGTCGCGTGCGGCCGCTCCGTCAAGGTCCAGTCGTGGAGCGCGCAGGATCTCGACGGGATCTCCAAGACGCTCCACCCCGACGGGACGGGCAGCCTGATGTTCGCGTCGTCGCTGGTGCGGGGCGCCAAGGGCCGCACGCGCTCGGTCGCGCACGGGTTCTACGGCGTCCCTGATCCACGCGGCTGCGAGGAAGCGCTGCTCGCCCTCAAAGCGACTTCTCGCAGCGCTTCCGACCCGCGAACAGAAGCCTGACCTCGGGGTCGACCACCAGCTTCGCGGGCTTGAACGCCGACTGAATCACGACCGGCACGCTGCCGCCCGCGGCCACGCGCACGACCGTGTCCTCGAACTGCGTCGCGTTCTCGCCGATCGCGCGCACGGTCACATCCACCGTGCCCTTGCCCGTGTTGCGAAGCTCCGCGGTGGTCGTGAACGCGCCATCGGCGTCGTCGGCCTCCGCATCGGCGATGTCGAGCTCGGGCAGCGTGGTGCCGTAGATCCACTGGTCGACGAAGAGGCCGAAGGCCACCTCGTCGGGCGCGAACGGCCGCAGGCTCTCGACCATGTCCTCGATGAGCGGAAAATCGAGCCCTTCGGGGGTCTCGACGCCGTTCTTCCACTTCGCGACGAACGCCTTCAGGCCGGCGAGCATCTGCTCCTCGCCCATCAGGTCGCGCAGCATCCAGAACACGAGGCCCGCGCGGTTGTAGGTCACGACCGTGTCGCCCGGCCGCGTCCCGTCGGTGCGGTTGATCGGGCGCTCGTTGTCGGCGCGGCGGCCCTCGGTGTAGGCCTTCTCCCAGCGGCGGCGGAGCGTCTTCGCCTGCTCCTCGCCGAGCTCGTGGTGGACGAGCATGATCGCGCTGAACTCGGCGAGGCCCTCGCTGATGATGTTGCCGCCCGGGCCCTTGCCGGGCATGACGATGTTGCCCCACCACTGGTGGCCCGACTCGTGCGCCACGATGTAGAAGGCGACGTCGAGCGCGCCCTCCTGCTCGAGATAGCCGTCGGCGTCCTTCGCGACCGGCCTCGACATGTAGCCGATCCCCTCGGAGAACGAGATGTTGCCCGGGAACCCCTGCGCATACCCCGCGAGCCCGGGGAACTGCGTCACCCGCAGGTTCTCCCACGGATACGGTCCGAACCACGCGCCGTAGTTCCTGCGCGCGGCCGACAGCGCCTTCACCATCGTGTCGACGTTGTGCGGCGTGCGCGCGGAGTAGTACACGGTCGCGGCCTCGCCGGTCTTCTCCTCGAGCGGTCCGCCGACGATGTTGAAGAAGCGCACGGGGTGCTCGGTCTCCCACACGGTGCGGCGCCGGCCGTCGATGACCGTCGACTCCTTCTCGACGCCGACGACATTGAGCTTCCAGTCCTCGGGTCCCTCGACCGCGAGCCGAACCTGCGTCGCCCACGCGGGGCCGAACGCTGGATCGACGCGCCGCTTCCAGTGATCGACCGGATACTCGCGTGCGTCGCGGCTGTTCTCACCGTCGATTCCGACGCCCTCCGCAAAGCCCACCACCGGCAGGAAGCTCGGGCTGAAGCTCGTGAGCACAACGCCCGACGGCAGGATGAACTCGCTCGTGCCGCCGCCCGAACGCGACCAACCCTTGGGAAACTCGCCCTTCATCGTGAAGGTGACGGTGACGGTCCCGTTGCGCGCGAGCGGGCGCGCGGGTGTGATCACATGCAGTCCGCTGCGGTTCTCGATCGACGGCAGCGGCTGGTCCTTCTTCTCGGGATCGGTGGCGACGCCATCGACCGTCCAGCCGCTGGTGGTGAAGTGCGAGCCGACCGTGATCGGCACCTCCGCCATCGGCGCGAGGTGCGGATTGCGCAGCACATAGGTCGCCGAAACCTCGAGCGAGCGCGACTCGGGATACAGCCTGACCTCGCCGTCGACCTTGTCGAGCGCGGGAACGGGCACATCCTCCCAGGTCTTCGAGTTGCGCTTCCAGTAGGCCTTCCGCGCCTCCTGCTCGGGCGCGCCCTCGTATCCGCCGCGCACCGAGAGCCCGGCGTAGGTCGCGAGCGCCACCACGGGAATCGCCGCCGCGACGGGCACGATCGCCGCGCGCAGGAACGCCGCGGGCCTCATGCTGTCGGCCACCGCGCGCAGGTCGGGCAGGCGCCGCGGCCACAGCGACAGCGTGGCCACGATGAAGAACGCCGCGAGCGAGAGCACGAGCAGGCGGTTCACCGCGATCGCCGGCCACATGAACGCGAGCCGGTCGAGCTCGCTCCACTGGATGCTGCTCCACATGTGCCACTTGGTCGCCCAGTTCATGTATCCGAACTGGGTGGCGAAGCCGGTGCCGACGAGCGCGCCGAGCGCGACGCCGTACACGACGAAGCGGTTGCGCAGCACCGCGTACAGGAACGACACGAACGCGCCCCACACGATCAGCGTCGGCGCAAGCAGCACGCCGAGGATCAGGAAGAGGACGGGCACATCGAACTCGACGGCGATGCCCGTGTCGATCATCTGCTTGCCGAGCACCATCGCGATGGCGAGCGCGGCGCACCCGATGATGAAGAGCGCCATCGCCGCGTTCGCGAGCACCTTGCCCGCGAGCACCGCGGCCGTCGGCACGGGCGACGCGCGGAAGATCCCGCTCAGGCCGCACCGCTCCTCGCGCACGAGGCTCTCGACGGTGTAGAAGAGGATCAGGAAGCACAGCAGCAGCGTGAGCGTGTTGAACGCGCCCGCGGCCGCGGCGCCGGTCGTCATGAGGAGCTCGGTGTCGAGCGGCCCCTGGCGGAAGCTGGTCGCCGCCCACGACTGGATCAGGATCAGCGGTCCGAACAGCCACACGCCGGGCGAGCGCAGCAGCGCGCGCGTCTCGTAGCGGAGGATGTCGACCGTGCCGCGCACGAAGCCCGGCGCGCGCGTCGTCGACGCGAGCGGTCCGCCGCGCGCGGCGATCGCCGCGTGCTCCGCGAGCGCGGCACCGGCCTGGATCCGCCCCGCTTCCGCGAGGAGCATGTCGATCCCACCCACGCGAAGGTCGTCGTGCTCGGTGCGCGAGAGCCGCTTGCCCGTCGCCCAGACGGCGCCGAGACCGACCGCGCAGAGCGCCACGCGGCTCGCGATGAAGAGTGCATCGGGCGCGAGCGGCGCGGTGTTGTAGAAGGCGACGCCACGGTCCTCGCTGATGAAGCTGCGCCAGAACCAGCGGAAACCCGTGGGATCCGCCAGCTGCATGGCGCGGTTCAGCCACAGCGGCAGCCACTCGGGATTGAAGGTCCACACGAGGAAGATGCCCGAGACCACGATCACCACCGGCAGCGCGAACACCAGCACGGGTTGCCGCGTGCGCACGCCGAGGTACATCGAGATGCCGCCGACGAACAGCGTCAGCGGCAGCCCGAACAGCAGCTTCGGGAAGATGTAGTGCCAGAGATCGAAGGCACCGCGGACACGCTCGGCCGGATCGAGCGGAGCCAGCTCGTAGAAGCCGATCTGGAGCAGCATCCACAGCGCGAGGATCGCGGCCAGCACGCCAAACGCGCCAAAGAAGCGAGAGAACGCGTACTCGACGTGCGTGATCGGTGTCGCGGCGACCAGCCGGTTGATGCGCCTGTCGAAGTCGCCGAGCACGGGCATGCCGCACGCGACCGCGATGAAGAAGGGCAGGATCAGCGCGAACAGCGCCACATCCGAGAACGCCAGGTTGAATGCCGAGTTGATCGACACCTTCGCGCCGCCCGTGTCGGCGCTGCCCGTGCTCACCTGCACGCCGCCCATCACGAAGCCGAACGACATCAGCCCGAACACCGCGAGCATGATGATGTTCAGCGGTCGCTTCCAGCAGGTCTTGAGGTCGAGCAGCGGGAACGCAAGGAACCGCGCGATCACGCCGCACCCCCGGCGAGCGCAGGCGCGGCCCGCGAGAGCGATGGCGGCACTTCGTCGAGCGGGCAGCGCATGAGCACGAGGTACGCGTCCTCAAGCGTGCCCTGGCTCCTCTGGAATCCAGCTGGCGCGCTACGGCCGTTTGCGCAGAAGACGCGCACGCGGTTGTTGCGGCCCTCGTTGAGGACCGCGCTGATCACGCGGTGCTCCTTGGCAAACGCGGGAAGCGCGGCGTCGGCCACGAAGCCCTCGAAGACGAGCCCGTCGACCGCGTTGCGCGCGGCGCTCGGCGTGGTGTCGGCGACCACCTCGCCCGCGCGGATCACCGCGAGCCGCGGGCAGAGCGTCGACACATCGTCGACGATGTGGGTCGAAAGCAGCACCACGCGGC
>CAIOCH010000655.1 GCA_903856525.1 uncultured bacterium
GGAACCGGGAGATCGATGCGTAGTGCTGCTCCGCCAGCAGTTCGGTGGGGGCCATCATCGCGGCCTGGTGGCGGTTCGTCACCGCCACGAGCATGGACGCGAGCGCGACGGCGGTCTTGCCCGCACCCACATCGCCCTGCACGAGCCGGTTCATCGGTCGCGTCTCGGCCATGTCGCCCGCGATCTCGCGGAAGGCACCGAGCTGGTCGGGCGTGAACTCCCACGGAAAGCGCGCGAGGATCTCACGCTCGACCGTCGTGGACATCGGAAGCCCGGGCGCGCCCTGCGCCGAGCGCATCCTCCGCTTGATGGCCACCGCGAGCTGCAGCAGGAGCAGCTCGTCGTATGCGAGACGCGTGCGCGCCGCACCGAAGTCGCCCTCGCTCGCGGGCGCGTGCATGTCGTGGTACGCGCGCCCGAGTCCGATCAGGCCGCGCTCCGCCAGGAACTCGGCGGAGAGCAGCTCCGGGATCGCGTCGCATGCCGCGTCGAGCACCTTGAGCACCGTCTGCTCGATGGCGCGCGACGGCAGCAGCTCGGTGGACGGATAGACCGCCCGCAGCCTGTCGGTTCGGGCGGCGGGCGCGCTGCCTTCGACCACGTCGCTCCACCGCGCGTTCACGATGTCGAGGTACCCGCGCTCGAGATTGGCCTTGCCCTCGACGATCCCCTGGCGTCCGGGATGCAGCTTGTTGCGCATCCACGGCATGTTGAAGAAGACCAGCCGCGCCGTGCCCGTGCCGTCGCTCACCGTGGCCTCGAGCCGCGGCCGCTTGCCGAAGGCGCTGCGGCTCGCCACCACGGTGGCGCGCACCGCGATGTTGGCGCTCTTCTCGGCATCGGGTTTCGCCTCGAGCGCGGCGATGTGGGCGGCGATGGTGTCCTCGCCGTGCTCGGCCTCCACCCGGAAGGGGAAGTGGCGGATGAGGTCGCCCACCGTGCGCACGCCGAGGTCGTGGAACACGCGGGCGCGTGCGGCGCTCACGCCGGCCGCCGACTCGATCGGCGCGGAGAGAATGTCGTTCCGTTCCACCTGCATGCGGGGGGTCGTACTATACGAGCCCTGTGACCCGGCCTCCGTTCGATCCCAAGCGCGCCCGCGGCGACTCGTTCTCGCCGGGGCTGTTCGATTCGACGCCGGTCGCGAAGGCAACCGCCTCCGCCAACCCCGCTCATCCGCAGCGGACCCCGCCGACGGATGCCGCGGCGGCGGGCGCAGCGGGCGAGTCATCAGGCGCGGGACGCTCCGACGCGAGGACGGGGACGACGACTGCGGCGGAGAGCGCCCGCCCCCAAGAGTCCCAGTCTCCACGGGCGGGGGACGTCGCCGACGGCCTGCCCAAGCCCCCGCCGCAGAAGGACCTCACCGTCTCGCAGTTCAGCGAGCTCATCGGCCGCACGCTCGAGGAGGGAATGCGGGGTAGTTTCCGCGTGGCCGGCGAGATCGCCAACATCTCCAAGCGCGGTCACTGGTACTTCTCCGTCAAGGACGCGGGCGCCGTGCTCTCGTGCGTGATGTGGCAGTCCGACGCGGCCCGTGCTGCATACGACCCCCGCGAGGGCGATGCGGTGGTGGTCACGGGGCGCATCAAGCACTACGCGCCGCAGGGCAAGACGCAGCTCTACGCCACGAAGCTGGAGCGGCAGGGACTCGGCTCGCTCGAGCAGCGATTCCAGGAGCTGGTGCGCGAGCTGCGCGCGCTCGGCTACTTCGATGAGTCGCGCAAGAAGCCGCTGCCCGAGTTCCCGCGCCGCGTCGCCGTCGTCACCAGCCGCACGGGCGCCGCGCTGCAGGATGTGCTCAAGACCGCGGCGGACCGCTGCCCCGCTATCGAATTCGTGCTCATCGATGTGCGGGTGCAGGGCGACGGCGCCGCCGCCGAGGTCGCGAGGGCGCTGCGCGCCATCGAGCGCATGCACCGGGCGCAGGCCATCGATGCCGTCATCGTCACCCGCGGTGGTGGTTCGCGCGAGGACCTCTGGGCCTTCAATGAGCGCGTGGTCGCCGATGCGGCCCATGCGCTCACCATCCCGCTCGTCGCCGCCATCGGTCACGAGGTCGACACCAGCGTCATCGAACTCGTGGCCGACCGCCGTGCGAGCACCCCCACGCAGGCGGTGATGCTGCTCCTGCCCGATCTCTCCACGCTGGCGGAGCGCCGCGGCGCGGCTGCGCGCGATCTGCGCAATGCCATGCGCTGGCGGATCTCGTCGCTGCGCGAGTCGCTCGCCGCCCTCGCCTCGTCACCCGCGCTGGCGTCGCCGGCGCTGCGGCTGGCGCAGTCCCGCGAGCGACTGGCCCGGCTCGATACGCGGTCGCGCACGGCGATCGGCAGGGCGATCTCCGAGGAGCGTCGGAGGCTCGATCGGCTCGGCATCGGCCTCGTCGCCAACGCGCCATCGGCGCGGGCAGCGGCTGCCCGCGCCCATCTTTCCGCACTCGGCCCAAGACTCGCCCGCGCCGTGACCACCGCGCTCGTCGCCCACGGCCGTGCGCTCGTCAGCCTCGAGCGGCGGCTCCGTTCCGCCGGCCCCGAGGAGACCCTGCAGCGCGGATAC
>CAIOCH010000656.1 GCA_903856525.1 uncultured bacterium
CCGCGCCCGCCGCATGCCGCACCGCGAACGCCCGCGTGATCACGCGCTCGAACCCGAGCGCCGCCAGCAGCGCGCCGGGAAAGAAGAACGCCAGCAGCGTGACGATGTAGTAGCCCGGCGGCGCCGCATGCCCCTCGGCGCCTTCCTTCGCGCGCTGCAGGACCTCCTTGTCGAACGCCGCCCGCAGCGTGTCCCACCCGACCTCGTTGCCCGCGAGCCAGATCCACGGCAGCGCCATCGCCGTCAGTACGAAGAGCCCCGTGAACGGGCGCACGCGCCAGATGAACGACCAGTCGCGCCGCGCGGCCGCGCAGCCGAGGACGCAGGTTCCCGCCACGAACGGCGTGATCGGTCCCTTGGCCAGCACGCCGAGGCCGATGCAGCACCAGAAGATCACGGCGCGCATGAGCCCCGCCGCGCGCCCCGCGCGGTGATCGCGCCACATCGTCCACAGCACGCACATCGCGAGCGTCGTGGTCGCGAGCAGCAGCTCGTCGGCGCGCGCCATGTGGCAGTCGGTCACGATCACCGGCGACACCACCAGCAGGCACGCCGCGAGCAGGCCCGTGTTGCCGCCGAACATCGCGCGCCCGAGCCACAGCGTGGCCAGCGCCGCCACCAGCGCGGCGATCGCGCTCGGCAGCCGGTACATCCAGATCGCATCCTGCGTGGGATCGCCACCCGTCGCCGCCAGCACCGTGGGCGCCTGCACCCAGTAGATGAGCGGCGGCTTCTTGAGCCGCAGCTCGTCGCCCACGCGCGGCACCACCCAGTCGGCCAGGCTGTCGCTCTCCGCCATCTGCCGGGATGCCTGCGCGAAGCGCGGCTCGTCGCGGTCGGTCACGGGCACCGCGCGCATGCCCACCAGGAAGGCGCATGCCGCCAGCACGCAGACGACCGTGGCCGAGAGCAGCCACGAGTCCCGCTTGCGAAACGCGCTCTGAGCGCACAATCCTGCGAGCCGGTCCGACATGGATCGAATGGTACCTTGGGCGCATGTATCCGATCGCCGATGCCGTGCTCCGCATGCCGACACCGTTCATCGCACTCGCCCTTCTCGCCCTGTGGGGAGGGGTCGCGTTCGTGGTGCACCGCTTCGTCGTGCCTCGGCTGTGCGGCCCCGACGGCAGGCGGCTCGGCCGGTTCGAGGCCGAGGTCACCTCGCAGATCGCGCTCGCCTTCGGCCTGCTGATCTCCTTCAACGCGATCTGGGTGTGGGAGCGCAGCGACCGCGTGCGCGAAGCGGTCATGCAGGAAGCGTCGGCGCTCGAGTTCGTGCTCGATGAGGCGGACTTCGCGGCCGACTCGCGGCAGGAGATGCGCCGCGAGCTCTACACGCTCGTCGCCGCCTACGCGCGCCACCTCTCGGACACCGAGTGGCCCGAACTCACGTGGTCGCGCGCGTCGATCGAACGCCCCGCGCCGCTGCTCGCGCTGCGTCGGTTCGCGGCAGGATGCAGCGATGAGATCCGCGGAGCGGTGCGGCGGGCCGATTCCGCCCGCGAAACGCGCGTTCGCGAGGGCCAGCTGACGATGCCGCGGTCGCGGTGGTTCATCGTGTTCGCCCTCGGCATCCTCACACTCGTGTCGATCGGCTCGTTGCACGGGGACGCACCGCGGGGCCGGGTGCTGGCACTCACGCTCGTGACGCTCGCGATCTCGTTCTGCTTCGTGGTGCTCTTCGTGGCGGGGCGCCCCTTCGTCGGCGACTACGCGCTGCAGCCCGACGCCCTCCGCGCCATCGCGCAACGCGCCTCGCAGCCCTGAACGCAGGCCGTCGCGGTCACTCCGCACGCACGGTCGGGCCCTCGTTTGGCGGAGGGTTGCAGTCGCTCTCCACCGCGTCGAAGCGCCGCGTGCGCGTGCCGTCCGTGCGCACCATGGGAACGCGCACGCCCGCGCGGTCGTTCCACTCCGAGAACGCCTCGATCACCAGCGCATAGCGCATGTCGCGCGCGCGCCGCATGGCGCGCTGCGCCACCGGCTGCCCCGTCGCGGGCTTCACCAGCCACTCGACCGTCACATCGCGCCAGTGGATCCTCAGGATCTCGCCGCTGAGCGTCTGCGCTCCCACCTGCCACTCCGCCGCGCCGCCGCCCGCGAGCTTCACATCGGACAGCAGCAGGACGCGCGACAGGAACAGCGGCTCCAGCATGGCTGCGCGGCGAAAGGCCGCGAACTGCGCGTCGTCGAGCGGCTGCTCGGGCGTCACGCTCGAGCGCTTCGCGCGCGCGATGGCCCGCCGCGGATCCGCCTTCGGCTGCTCGCCGGTCGTCGGCTTCGCGTCCGATGCCAACCGCGTCTCCGTGTCGCCGAACGCCGCCACGGTCCACCAGCTGTCGTCGTTCCACGCCGAGAAGTCGGTGAAGAGCAGCCCCGGCGCCAGCCGCACCTCCTCGCGCACGCGGTACTCGGCGTCGCCCGACTTCTCGGTGCGCGCGGCCGACACCACGATCTCCCGCGCGCACGCCGCATCGGCGCGCAGCCACCGCCGCGCCGCCGTGGCCAGCTCGAGCCCGCGCCCGTCGGTGGGGAACGACGGCTCCGTCACCTCCATGAACGCGTGCGGCGCCTGCATGAACGAGTCGCGGCACGCATCGCTGGCAAAGAGGTAGATGTGCTCGTCGACCACCTCGAAGCGCTTCACATCACCCGCGCCGCTCAGCGGCCCCATGCGCCCGCAGCCGCCGCCAAAGGCGATGGCGAAGCGCGAGGGCACCGCGTCGAACGCGCGCTGCGAGGCCTCGGTGGCGAAGCGGTAGCGGTAGTTGCCGTACACGCTCTCGCGGGCCTCGGCGCCCTCCAGCCTCTCGCCCGTGCCGATGAGGATCACCGGATCGAACGGAAAGAGCTCGCGCGTGGCCGCGGGCGCATGCTGCGGCAGCGGCGGAACCGCGAGAAGCAGGGCGGTGCAGGCGGCGATCATCGTGATCATGACTTCCATGCTATCGGCTCGTCATGCCCCCGCCTGTGAGGTGCGTGCCCGCTCTTCGGGCGCCGTCACCTTGGTGAAGGTGAAGCTCTTGCCCTGATAATCCACACGGATGGCG
>CAIOCH010000657.1 GCA_903856525.1 uncultured bacterium
GCAGCCCGTACTCCTTGAGCTTGCGGTAGAGCGTGCGCTCGCCGATGCCGAGCATCTGGGCGGCCTGCTCGCGGTTGCCAGCGGTCATGGCCAGCGTCTGGCGGATGGCTTCCTTCTCCAGCTTGTCGAGGCCGACGCCGGCGAGGCCCGCGCGCGACTGGGTGGGTGCATCACCCGAGTCGTCGGCGGAGCGGATCTCGTCGGGGATGTCTCGCAGATCGATGTTGTCGCCCTGGGCCAGGACCACCATGCGGTGCATCAACTGGAACACCTCGCGCACATTGCCGGGCCAGTCGTAGGCCACCAGGCGCATGAGCGCGGGCTGGGTGATCGTGGGACGCACGCGGCCGAGGTCGGCAGCGTACTTGCCGATGGCGTGGTTCACGAGCAGCGGGATGTCCTCGCGGCGCTCGCGCAGCGGCGGGATGTGGATCTCGGCGCCCTTGAGGCGGAAGTAGAGGTCCTCGCGGAACTGCCCATCCGCGGCGGCCTTCTTGAGATCGCGGTTGGTGGCGCTCACCACGCGCACGTCCACCTTGCGGTTCTCGTTGGACCCGAGGCGCACCACATCGCCCGTCTCGAGCACGCGGAGGAGCTTGGGCTGCATGTTGAGCGGCATGTCGCCGATCTCGTCGAGGAAGACGGTGCCCTTGTCGGCGTACTCGAACACGCCCTCGCGGTCCTTGTCGGCGCCGGTGAACGCGCCGCGCACGTGGCCGAAGAGCTGGTCCTCGAGCAGGCTCTCGGCCTGGCCAGCGGCGTTGAAGGTGACGTAGCGGCGCGAGGCGCGCTTGGAGAGCCTGTGGATGGCGCTGGCGACGAGTTCCTTGCCCGTACCCGACTCGCCGGTCACGAGCACGGGGAGCGTGCTCGGCGCGAGCTGCTTGACCATCGTGATGACCGCGCGCATGGCCGGGCTCTCGCCGATGATCCCCTCGAAGCCGAAGGCGGCGTCGACCTGCCCCTTGAGCGCCTGGTTCTGTCCGCGCAGCATGACCGTCTCGGCGGCGCGGTGCACGAGGTTGCGCAGCACGACGAGGTCGACGGGCTTCTCGATGAAGTCGTAGGCGCCGCCCTGGAGGGCCTTCTTGGCGGTCGGGATGTCGCCGTGCGCGGTGACCATGATCGTCTCGGCGTGCGGCTGCTCGGTGCGTGCGAGGGCGAGGACCTCGAGGCCCGCGGTCTCTGTTTCCATGACCAGGTCGGTGACGACCACGTCGAAGTGCCCGTGCAGCAGTTCCTCGCGCGCAGCGGCGAGCGAGTGCACGATGGTGCACACATGCCCCGGCTTGCGCAGCGCCTCGGCCATCGCCTCGGCATGGTCGCGCTCGTCGTCCACCACGAGCACCTGCGCCCGCACGCTTCCTTCGCTCATCGCTTGTTCTCCGTCTTTCCACCGCGGCCGGCCGCCGCCTCGCGAGCGACGGCGGTGAAGCCGCAGATGGTGCCCGATGTCTGGATGGGCGGATCGGTGATGGGGACGGGCCGGACGACGCCGAATCCGTCGAACCTGGCCACGTAGCTCACGCCGCCGCCCACGCGGTTGGGGTAGATCGCGATGATGGGACCGCTGAGCAGGATGCGGTCCTCGGCCACCAGCTCTCCGGTCGCGGGGTTGAAGCCGATGACATCGATGCCGTGATCGTGGCCGATCCAGATGCGGCCGTCGGCGGCGGCGAGCGTGGAGACGAGCCCGTCGCGCGAGGGACGCATGGCGATGGCCCGGTCACCGACGCGGAAGAGCACCTCCTCGCGGCGCTCGTCGGCGGTGGCGGAGCCCCACACCACCTCGGCACGGGCGCTCTGCACATCGGGGGAGGCGATGTCACGGGCGACGAGTTCGGCCTTCTCCTCGATGAGGTACATCCAGGCACCCTCGTCGCTGGCGGCGAGAACGCGGCGGCGGTCGGTCTGCGAGACATCGAGGCGGCCGGGCATGCGCTCGGACCAGTAGAAGGTGTCGCCGTCCTGGTCGCCCTCAGGGAGGTAGCGGTAGAGCGAGCGCCCGAAGGTGCCCGACACCGCGAAGCGGTTGCGCTTGATCTTGCCGACGTCGAGCGCGCCGCGCACGCGCACGGCGATGAGCTGCCCGAGTTGCGTGCCCTCGCCTCGCGCGGTGGTGGCGCGCCCCGGCGACTGCTCGAGTTTCCATGTGGACACCTCAGCGTCGGTGACGACGAGCAGCCGGTCGTCGCAGATGCGTATGGCATGCACCAGCCCCTCCACGGCGCTCGAGGAGCGCTCGCGGAAATCGGTGCCCATGAGGCCGACCTGCGCACCCTCGCTGCCCTGCAGCACGAACGCGTAGCCGCCGCCGAACTCGGCGGGCGTTGGAATGAGCATGCTGGCGGCGCCGAGGAATGCACCGTCGGCGAGGCGAAGGATGCGCCGACCGACGCAGCCGACGGGGCCTTCCGGCGTATCGACGATGGTTCCGACGTCCATGCCATCGAGGAACCGCAGCGGCGGAGTGGGCGCGGTGGGCTTGCCATCCTCGTCGATGGACTCGCCCTCGATCGGTGCATCGGCGAGTTTGATCACGCCGCCGAGTCCCGAGACCCAGAGTTCGTCGCCCACCAGATTCACCCGTCGCGGCGCGATGCCCAGTTCGGGGCGGCCCCAGCGCGCCAGCACGCGCGGGTTGCGCACGTTGGCCACGTCGATCTCCACGACCGCGTCGTCGGCAAGGACCACGAACAGGCTGCCGCCACGCAGGGCGAGGTCGACGGCAGGACCCGTTGTGCCACGGGGCGAGAGCTCGATGTCGCTGATGACGGTGCCGCTCTGCGCGTCAAGCACGAGGGCGCGGTTGGCGAAGGTCTGGTACCAGTGCGTGCCCACGACGAGCAGCGCACGGTGGGCACCGCCGAACGAGCTGACCACGCGCATCGATCGCGGGGTAGGGGGGAGTTCGGCCTCCGCCTCATCCACGACCGGGGTGCCGGCGGGCGCGCTGCTGCAGCCGGCGACGTGCAGGAAGGCCAACGCGGCAAGCATGCACGCGGCCAACGACTGGAAAATGGTGCTCCGAACGAAGAGTGCCATGGGCGGTAGAGTACCCACCCGCCCTTTCTGCGGCTCTGCTGGCGACCGATGACGACTGAATCCGAACGACTGACCAAACTACGGACCCTGCTGGCGGCGGAGCCGAATGACGGCTTCCTGCTGTACGGAATGGCGCAGGAGCTCCACAAGCTTGGGCGATTCGCCGAGGCGGCCGACCACTACGACCGCGCGATCGCCGTCGACCCCAAGGAGTGCTACGCGTTCTTCCACAAGGCGAAGGCACTTGAGCAGGCGGGGCGCCGTGGCGAGGCCGCGGATGCGCTCCGGCTTGGCCTGGCGCGGGCGCGCGCCGTGGGTGACCGCAAGGCGGCGAGCGAGATCGAGGGCTACCTCGATGATCTGGAGTGAAGCAACGACTTCCGCGCGACCGCGCGGGATGGAGCAACGGATCCCGCGTGACCGCGCGGGATGGAGCAACAAATCCCGCGTGACCGCGCGGGATGGAGCAACGGATCCCGCGCGACCGCGCGGAGTGAAGCAACGACTTCCGCGCAGACGCGCGGAGAAAGGTCCTGGCACGGATGGCTGCGACGAAGCGAGCGATGAAGAAGGCCACGGCGACCGCGCGAACGTCCGCGGGAAAGCCGAAGACCGCGGGCAAGGCCGTGAAGTCCACGCCGAAGGCTGCGAAGTCCACGCCGAAGGCTGCGAAGTCCACGCCGAAGGCTGCGAAGTCCACGCCGAAGGCCGCGAAGTCCGCACCGAAGGCTGCGAAGTCCGCACCGAAGGCCGCGAAGTCCGCACCGAAGGCCGCGAAGTCCACCACGAAGGCCGCGAAGTCCGCAGCGGGCGTCCGCATCGCCTCCATCACGCCCACCAAGGACGGTGCGCAC
>CAIOCH010000658.1 GCA_903856525.1 uncultured bacterium
CCACGGGAGCCGCCGCAGCGGCGACCGCCAAACCACGGGAGCCGCCGCAGCGGCGACCGCCAAACCACGGGAGCCGCCGCAGCGGCGACCGCTCAAACCACGCCGCGCCGCGCGTCACGACCCGCGCTGGCGCGAGGCGCGTTCGACCTGCTCCATGTACTGCTGGATGTTCTCGCGCGGGCGCACCTGCTGGGCGCTGCGGAGGAGGGGCAGTGCGTCGGCGTACTTGCCCTGCCCGACGAGGAGCTGGGCGTGGCGCACCTTGGCATCGGCCTCGAACTTGTCGAGCTTGGCGGCGCGCTCGTACATGAAGACGGCCTGCTCGGCGTCGCCCTTGCGGGCGTGGTACTGACCGAGCAGGATGAGCGCCTCGCCGTCGAGCGGATCGATGGTGACGATCTCGCCGAGGATGCGCGCCTCCTCCTCGCCGGAGCCCTTGGCGACGGCCATGCGGGCCTTCATCTTCAGGAGGTCCTTGCGCTCGGCCTCGGCGAGGTCCTTGCCGTAGATCTTCTCCACCTGGGTGATGAGCGACTCGGCCTCGGCGTTGGCGCCGCGCGCGACGAGCACCTTGGCGGCGCGCACGGGGCGCTCGGCGGGGCTGCGCGGCGTCTTCTCCATGGCGCGGGCGTAGCAGCTGGTGGCGAGGCCGTAGAGGCCCTCGTTGATGTAGATGTCGCCCATCATGTTCAGGCTCTCGACGGACGACTTGCCCAGACGGTCGACGATCTCGTAGTTCTGCACGGCCTTCATGGCCTGGCCCATGCCGATGTAGGCGTTGGCCTGCAGCAGCCAGAGGTCGACGGCGTCGGGCGTCTCCTTGATGAGCTCACCCGTGAGGGCCACCGCGTCGGGAAAGCGGTTCTGCTTGAAGAAGCTCTTGGCGAGGCCGAGCTTCCAGTCGCGGGTGGCGGGGTCGAGCAGGATGGCCATGCGGTAGGCGCTCTCGGCGGCGATGGGGCTGTCGTTGCCGCCGTGGGCAAAGCCGAGGAGACCGTAGGTCATGGCGTCGCCGCCGCCGAGCTCGACCACCTTGGTGAGCGCGGGCAGCGCCTTGCGGTAGTCGCCCTCGCGCACGCGGATGAGCGCGAGGTTCTTCCAGGCGCGGCGGAACTTGGGGAACTTGGCCACGGCCTTCTCATACTCCTCGGCCGCCTTGTCGAAGCGCTCGGCCTGGAAGTGCAGGTTGGCGATGGTGAAGTCGACCGTGGCGCTCGAGGCCTCGGTGCGCGACTTGACGAGGAGGTCCATCGCCTCGGCCGTCTTCTCGGCCTGGATGAACTTGAGCACTTCGAGCATGACCTTGCGCTCGGGCTCGGCGAGCTTGGGCTCGATGTCGGTCTCGGCGGCGTAGCTCGCCACGAACTGACGCTCGAAGTCGGCGTCCTTGAACACCGAGAGCTCTGTGGGGGTGAGCGTGGGAGCCGCTGCGCCACCATCCTGCGGGAGGGCGAGCATGCTGCTGACGAGGAGCGACGAGAGGACGATCATGGGTCACTTGCCTTTCGGGAACGTGATCGGAACACGCATCCGGAACCTGACGGGCTCGCCGTTGCGCTTGCCCGGCTCGAACTTCCACTGCTTGACGGCTGCGAGGGCCGGTGCCTCGAACGCGGGGTCGCTCGCGCTCTGCACCACGGGGTTCTCCACGCGACCGCGCTGGTCGACGACGAAGACGATGTACACGGTGCC
>CAIOCH010000659.1 GCA_903856525.1 uncultured bacterium
ATGCTGTCAAGAAGCACGACGTTTTTGAAGACCGCTTTGCGGAGCCCCGTACAACCTAGGTCGTCTACGGACGCCGTCCGCAGGAACTCTTTCGCCTTCGCAATACCAGAGGTGCGCGCCCGCAGCACCTCAATGGAGGGCGCGTGCTCCTCCACAGCGTGGACCTCCACGCCGTCATTTGCACGGAGGAACGCAGAGAGTCCGCTTCGGGCACCAAGCACGGCCGTCGGACCGTCGGAGAGGCGCATCGCCGCCAGTTCCGCGCCGATGCGGGCCTGGATCATTGGGTCGGAGGTGAAACCGACCCACTCGCCCTCTGGTGGAAGGTCACGGGACTGGGTCGGATCCCAACGCCGCGGACCCGTGAGGCGAGCCCGCTCGACCAAGGGCGTTCCCTTCCACCGATCCCACACCTCGGAGAGGTCGGGGGCAAGGCGGTCGAACCCCCACCTTTCTTGGAATCGCCCCAGGCTTCCCGCAAGGCCGCTCCCGGTGTCGGCGGTGTTCGGACGCCAGTGCCGTTCGGCGTGGTGGTGGACGAAGGAGACCCGCGTGGTCGCGAGCGCGGTCCAGCCCGCGAGGTTGAGCCGCATGGCGAGCTCCTCGGTCTGCCCCCGCAGCACGGCTTCGTCGTAGCCCCCCACACCCTCGACGGCCGCCCGGCGCGAGGCGTGGAAGCACCCCATCGCATGCTCCACCTCGACCACCTCGGGCAGCGCCGACTCGGGGAGCCCCTGGCCGAGGTGGTGGTACCCCAGCGGGCTGATGATGGCATCGCCGAGGGCATGGATGCGGCCGTCGGGCAGCTTCTGCAGCCCGGTGACCACGCCCACGCGGCGATCGGACTCGAGCAGCTCCACGCAGCGGGCCACCCAGTCGGGGGTCTCGATCACCACATCGCCATCGAGCCGGCAGACGAACTCGCTCTCGGTGTGCGCATGGATGGCGTTGAGGACCTTGGAGAGCACGCCGCAGTGCGGCATCTCGATGAGGCGGACCATCGGCCGTCCCGCACGGGGCGAGCCCGCGGGCCAGGTCCGCCGCGACCACGCGCGCGCCGTGTCCAGGCTGTCGTCGGTCGATCCATCGTCGCCGATCACGATCTCGAGGTCGGTTGGATCATGCAGGAGGGTCCGCTCCAGACTCTCGAGCAGGCAGCCGAGGAAATCGCGGCCGCCGTCGCGGGAACTGGCGCGACCGTTGTTGAAGTTGGGAATGATGACGCAGGCGCGGGGCACCCGCGGTGCATCGGCAGGTTCGCGAGGGCGGCTGCAGCCGCTACCATCGACCCGCATGTCCGCAGAGCACACCACCGGCCGGCCTCCTGTGGACACCCCAGCGCACGATCGTTCCCCCGATGGCGTGCCCGGGGACCTGCGGCTGGCGCTGCGCGTGCTGATGATGCCGCGCGACACCAACCACCAGGGCACGATCTTCGGCGGCATCATGCTCGCGCACATCGACCAGGCGGGCTACATCGAGGCGCGCCGGCATGGCCTGCATCGCTGGGTGACGGCGTCGATCGATCGCGTCGACTTCCACGCGCCCGTGCTGGTGGGCGAAGTGGTCGAGTTCAAGGCCCGCACCGTCCGCCGCGGCAGGACCAGCGTGACGGTGGAGGTCGTGGTGGACTCCGAGCGCCTCGACGGCGCCTGGGCCCGGGTGACCGAGGCGAAGCTCACCATGGTGGCGGTGGATGCACACGGCAAGTCGATTCCCTTCGGCGGTCCGCCGCCGGTGGTGCCTGCATGAGCATTGGACGCATCGGCATCCTCATCTCGGGGGGCGGTCGGACCGCGCTCAACATCGCGGCAGCCTGCGCCTGCGGCGACCTCCCCGCGCATGTGGCGATCGTGCTCGCGCACCGCGAGGACATGGAGGGCGTCCGCCGCTGCCGCGAGGCGGGACTGCGCGTGGCGGTGGTGCCAGCGGCCGATCCGCTCGCGGCCCCGCTCGCCGATCGCATCGATGCAGTGCTGGAGGCGGCCGGGGTCGAGCTCGTGTGCCTTGCCGGCTACCTGCGGCACTTCCGCGTGGGCGCGCGATGGCGCGGCCGGACACTCAACATCCACCCGTCGCTGCTGCCTGACTTCGGCGGGCACGGGATGTACGGCATGCATGTCCACCGCGCGGTGATCGCCGCGGGGCGCACCGAGACCGGCTGCACCGTGCACGAGGTGGACGAGGTGTACGACCGCGGCCCGATTGTCCTGCAGCGAAGTTGCGCGGTTTTGCCGGACGACCGCCCCGAGACGCTCGCGGCCCGCGTATTCGATGAGGAATGCAGGGCCTATCCCGAAGCCATCCGCCGGTTCCTGACCGTGCGTCGCCGCGGAGCGGGCGTGACGGAGGTGCAGCCGGCGGAGACCACCGCGTGACGCGGGCTCCCCTCGGCATGCTCCGAGCGCTCGCCATCGCGTGCCTCGCGTGCGCCCCGCATGTGCACGCGCTGGCGCAGGCCCCCACTCCGCCCGCGCCGGCGGGGCGTTCGACCGGATCCGCGGGATCCACCTCGCCAAGCGCCACGGGCTCCGACGATGCCCTCGACCGCGCCCTGCGGTCACGGCGCTTCGAGGAGGCCGACCGCCTCATCGAGGCACGCATCGCCGCAGGCGACCGCGACCCGGTCCTGCTCTACAACTCGGCCTGCGTGCTGGCCCAGCTCGGTAGGCTTGCGCGCGCCGAGGAGCGGCTGATGGAGTGCATCAAGGCCGGCTTCCGCGACTTCGACACCATGGAGACCGACGAGGACCTCGAGCCCGTGCGCGCCTCGCGCACCTACGACGCGATCATGGAGGCGCGCGAGCGGCTCGAGCGTGAGCGTCCGGCGGGCGAGCGTCCCGATCGCGGGCGTGCGCGCCGCGGCGGCGCACCCGACCCCGTGGCGCAGTGGAAGCGCGACCATCCCGAGGAGTTCGGCGACAAGGCGGGGTACCGCTACGACTCGTGCGATGACGGCACCATCGTGTACGCGACCTTCCTCGACGAGTCGTCGCACGCGCGCATGAAGCGCACGCTCGACGAGCTCACCGCGCACCTCCTCAAGGCGTACTTCGGCAAGCCGCCAGAGGATCCGGTGCTGGTCGCCATCGTGCGGCCTGCCGACGCCAAGGACTACCTCGAGCGCCCCGAGATCCGCGGCATGTACCTGCACAGTGCGCGGCGGCTGGTTTCGCGCGATGCCGGACAGAGCCTGCAGCACGAGTTCGTGCACCTGCTGCACTTCGCCCACATGGAGCGCACCGGACAGCGGCACCCCATCTGGGTGCAGGAGGGCCTCGCGAGCCTGTACGAGGACTACACGCTGCGCGCCGACGGTTCCATCGAGTTCCACCCGAATGTCCGCTTCAACATCGCGCGGCGGCAGGTGACCTCGAAGACGTGGAAGCGCTGGAAGGATCTCGTGGGACTCTCCGGCGACGCCTTCATGCAGGATGCGGAGCGGCTCTATCCGCAGGTGCGCTCCATGTTCGAGTTCCTGGCGCGAGAACGGAAGCTTGAGGAGTTCTACCGCCAGCTGTGCCGCACCTCCGCCGACGATCGCGACGGATCGGACGCGATCGAGCGGGCGTTCGGCGAGCCGCTCGCCACCGTGGAGGAGCGCTGGCGCACGTGGATGGTGGAGCGCGGCGCCATCGACGACTCGATCGACCGCAACGACGCCTCGCTGGGCGTGAGCATCGAGGACGTGGGCGACGGGGTGCGCGTCAAGTCGTTCGTGCTCAAGTCCGCCGCCAAGGCGGCGGGGCTGCGGGTTGGCGATGTGATCATCGAAGTCAACGGCGTGCCTGTGCGCAATCAGGACGAGATGCGCCTTGCCGTGGCGCGCCTCAAGGTGGGCGAGACCGTGGCCGTGCGCTACCGGCGCGACGGCGCCGAGCGCTCGACGGATGTGACGCCGCGGCCGCTCGGCCATTAGCTGCGGCGGAAGGAGCTCCGCGGGGCTGCACGGCGACTGCTACACTCGCGCCATGCAGAAGGTGGTGACGCAGGGACAGGGCCAGGCAGCTGAGCAGGCGGCGGGCAAGCGCGGCGGTGCGGGTCGCTTCTTCATCCGCGGACTCGGCGTGATCCTGCCGAGCGTGCTCACGCTGTGGATCCTCGTCACGGCGTTCCGGTTCGTTGATTCGAACATCGCGGGGCCGATCAACGCAGGCATCCGGCTCGCGGTCACCGCGGTCGCGGAGGGCGGCGCACTCCCCCAGTTCGTCGCGGGAGAGGACCAGATCGAGGAGGAAATCGTGCGGGCCGAGCGGCTGCGCCTCGACACCTCGCGCGGCGCAGCGTCCTGGCGGGCAACGCGCCTGAACATCGACGCATGGTGGGAGGCGCGCTGGTACCTCGACCTCG
>CAIOCH010000660.1 GCA_903856525.1 uncultured bacterium
GAGGCCCTTGAAGCGCTTGACCTCGATGCCGCGGCGGCCGACCTCGAGCAGTGCGCGCACGATGGCGGGCACGCTGGCGGCCTCGACGATGCCCGAGTCCTTGCGGCGCGGCGACTTCTCGTCGTCCCCGTCGGCGGCGGATTCGCCGTGCTTCTCCGTCTTGCCCGAGTCGACCAGCCACGCGTAGCGGGTGGGTTCCTTGTCGCCGGTGACGGTCTCCACCTGCACGCGGTCCCAGTCGGCGATGTCGATGTGCCACTGGCCGAGCTGGCCGATGATGCGCTCGATCTCGCGGTTCTCGTGCAGTTCGCGCAGGCCGGCGATGCGGCGGCGGTCGATGCGCATGTCGGGCGTGACCACATCGTCGAGCACGAGGTCGTGTCGGACCACCGCGCCGCGCGCGTCGGCCTCGCTGTGGAAGAGCAGGTCGCCCTCGGCCCAGGTCAGGTGCCACGACGGCAGGTGGCGCTGGCCGCTCGGATCGGCGGCGCGCGTGGCCAGCAGCTTGACGAACGAGATGCCGCGCCGCTGCGACACGGTCACCAGCTCCTCCAGCCGCTCCAGCGCCCGCACCATGCGGCGGATCTCGTCGCCCTGGATGCGCTGCTCGATCTCGCCGGTGACCGCGTTGCGCACCGCGAAGGTCGAGTGCGCCAGGGCGAGGTCGACGAGCGTCTCGTTCATGCGCTTGTCGTTGAGCACATAGGTGGCCTGCTTGGCGCGCGTGATCTGGTAGAGCGGCGGCTGGGCGATGAAGATCTTGCCCTGGCGCACCAGCTCCGGCATCTGGCGGAAGAGGAAGGTGAGCAGCAGGGTGCGGATGTGCGAGCCGTCGACATCGGCGTCGGTCATGATGATGACGCGGCCGTAGCGCAGCTTCGAGATGTCGAAGTCCTCGCCGATGCCGCACTGCAGCGCCTGGATGAGGATGCGGATCTCCTCGAAGCCGAGCACCTTGTCGAGGCGCGCCTTCTCGACGTTGAGCAGCTTGCCGCGCAGCGGGAGGATCGCCTGGTGCACGTGGTCGCGGCCGCCCTTGGCGGAACCGCCTGCGGAATCACCCTCGACGATGAAGAGTTCGGTCTTCTCGACCTCGTCCGACGAGCAGTCGCTGAGCTTGTGCGGCATGCCGCCCGAGTCGAGCGCGCCCTTGCGCTTGATGAGTTCGCGCGCCTTGCGGGCCGCTTCGCGCGCCTGTGCCGCGAGCACGGCGCGCATGCAGATCTCGCGGGCCTCCCTGGGGTGCTCCTCGAGCCAGGCACCGAGCTTCTCGCCGATGGCGTTCGAGACGAAGCCCTCGATCTCGGGGTTGAGGAGCTTCTCCTTGGTCTGGTTGTTGAACTGCGGGTTCGGCAGCTTCACGCTCACGACGGTGACGAGGCCCTCGCGCAGGTCGTCGCCCGAGGGGACGAGGTCCTTGAGCAGATTGTTCTTGCGGGCGTAGCCGTTCACCACGCGGGTGAGCGCGGCCTTGAATCCCTGCACGTGCGTCCCGCCGTCCCGGTTGGGGATGTTGTTGCCGAAGGCGAGCGTGAGCTCGGAGTTCGAGTCGACGTACTGCATCGCGAAGTCGAGGCGCAGCGATGTGGCGTCGTCGTCGGCGCTGAGCGAGATGACCGGGCTCTGGATCGTCTTCTGCTCGTTGCGCCACGCCACGTAGCCGCCGATCCCGTCGGGGCTGTGGAAGGTGTTGTCGCGGCGCTGGCCGCTGGCGTCGACACGCTCGTCGATGAGGCGGATCTTGACGCCCGGATTGAGGAACGCGAGCTCGCGCAGGCGGTTCTCCAGCGTCTCGTAGCGGAACTCGGTGTCGGGGAAGATCTGCGCGTCGGGCAGGAACGTGATGCGCGTGCCCGTGCGCTTCGCGGTGGCGGCGGTCTTCTCCAGCGTCTCGACGAGCGCGAGGGGCTTGGTGACCTCGCCGCGGGCGAAGGCGATGTGATAGGTCTTCTCGTTCTTGAAGACCTCGACCTCGGTCCATTCGCTGAGCGCGTTGACGCACTTGACGCCCACGCCGTGCAGGCCACCCGAGACCTTGTAGGCGTTGTCGCCGAACTTGCCGCCCGCGTGCACCTCGGTGAGGATGACCTCGACGGCGGGGCGCCCGTTGATGGCGGGATTCTCGTGCTTCATCACGTCGACGGGCATGCCGCGGCCATCGTCGATGACGGTGCAGGAGCCATCGACCCCCACCCGCACGGTGACGGTGGTGGCGTAGCCGGCCATGACCTCGTCGATGGCGTTGTCGACGCATTCGTACACCAGGTGGTGCAGGGCGTTGAGACCCGTTCCACCGACATACATGCCCGGGCGCTTGCGGATGGCCTCGAGGCCCTCGAGCACCTGGATCGACTCCGAGGTGTAGTTCGCCGCGTCCGCGGGACCGTCGGAAACGGCACTCGGGACGGGGACCTTCACGGGGGTGGATTCAGTCATCAGTGGCCTTTGGTGACGATTCCGGAGGGGCCCGCGCGCAGCTCCTCCGGGGAAGCATGAATCCTAGCAGAAACGGGTGGTTTTCGCCGTGGATTCGCGGGGCGTCCGCCGCGGAAAAACCCGCGCAAACCCGCGGTTTTTCGCTGCACGCCGCCGCGTGCCGCGCCGTTGGTTCCGTTGGGCCGCGGGAGTCCCTACACTCCGCGCTGCGGCGCTGGCGCGTCGTGCACGGACCATGGCGACCGAGCGCCCGCTGGAGCACACTTGACCGTCGGAACCCCCGCACCACTTCGCCGCGAACCCTGCGATCCCGCGCCCGACCCGTGGCGCAGGAAGGGCATGGAACCGCCCGAAGTGGCGCTTCTGCGCGCGCAGGCCACGTTCCGCGCGGAACTGCTGTCGCGGCGGCGGTTCCTGGCGGCGTCGGCGTTCGGCGTTGTCGGGCTGGCGGCATGCACGCCCCAGCGCGCCGAGCTGGCGCTCCCCGCGGCCGAGTGGCGGGAACCTCCGCCAGCGCGCCTTGCCGCGGCGGCGGAACAGCCCCCGACCGAGGCCTCCGCGGGCGACACGCCAACGTCCGAAGCAGCGGCGGTGGGCGCGGGCCCAGCCCTTCTCGCTCCCGATGCCGCACTTCCGTGGGCCAAGCCGCGCTTCCTCTGGGCGCGGGGCGCGCCGGAGCGCACGTTGCTCAATCCCATGCTGCCCGTCACGTGCGTGACGGTCCATCACGACGGGCTCGAGGACCTCATCTGGACCGCCCGCGCCGAGGCCGTGGCCGAGCGGCTCGAGCGCTATCGCGTGGGACATCGCGCCCGTGGCTGGGCCGACATCGGCTACCACCTGATCATCGACCGAGGCGGCGTCCTCTGGCAGGGCAGGTCGATCCGCTGGCAGGGTGCGCACGTCCAGCATCACAACGAGGGCAACATCGGGGTGCTGGTCATGGGCAACTTCGATCTTCAGTCGCCCACGGCCGCGCAGCTCACGGCCCTGCGCCGGGTGCTGGTCGACCTCCGCAGGACGTACGGGATGCAGCGCGGCCGCGTCTACACCCACAAGGAGTGGGCGGAGGCGCAGACCGCCTGTCCGGGTAGCCGGCTGCAGCCGCGCGTGGAGCGCATCCGCCAGTCGATCGGGGCGTAGGATGCGGCTCGGCGGGTCGCCCGCGCGCATTCGAGCATCCACGCGCTGCGTGCCGATGATGGGGCGCCGCTCTGGACACCGTCCCGACGCCAGCTGGACACGACACGCGAACGCAGTACGGGAGACCGCATGGACGAGCATGGACACTCCACCGACGCCACGCGCGAGGCCCGTGAGGCCGCGGCGCGGGAGTTGCTCGACGGCTCGCTGTCGCCATCGGTGATCGCTCGCCGAGGTTTCGTGCTCGCTGGGCTGTCGTTCCTCGCGGCCTGCGCGTCCACGGGATCGACGCAGTCGCTTTCGGGGACACGCACGGCCGGTGCGCAGGGGTCCTCGTTGCCGCCCGGGCTGTGGACCAGCGAGGGCAAGCTGCCGCCCCAGCGCTACGCGCAGCCGGTCACGCCGCGCCAGCAGCCGCCCGCAGGTATCCGTGCCGCCGCGGAACCGCAGAAGCGGGTCGTGGGACCGAACGACAAGCCCGGCGTCAAGCCGGCGGCCAAGGCCGGTCCGCAGGAGCTGCCGGCGGGCTACGGCGGCAAGGTGATCGCGCGCGACAAGTGGACGCCGTTCTGCCCGAACGTGCGCGACATGAACCCCATGGGCTCGATCCGCAAGATCACCGTGCATCACACGGGCAACGATGTATTCGCGGCCACCAGCGTCGCAGCGGTGCGCGAGGAGCTGCAGACCGTGCTGCGCGGCGAGATGGCCGTGGGGCACGACGACATCGCCTACCACTACATGATCGATCCCGCGGGCCGGGTGTGGGAGGGGCGGAGCATCCGCTACCAGGGCAGCCACGTGCGCAACTGGAAGGGAACCGACAACCGCACGGGCAACATCGGCGTCATGCTGCTCGGCAACTTCGAGGACCAGCGGCCCACCAAGGCGCAGCTGGCGAGCGTCGAGGCGTTCGTGAAGGACCTCCAGCGGAAGTACGGCATCCCCCGCCAGGTGAAGGCGCGTGGCGGTATCTCCAAGGACCGTGGCGTGTTCACGCACCAGGAGCTGTCACCCACGCTCTGCCCGGGCAGGAACATGCAGCGGCCGTGGAAGGACTCGGTCTTCCCGAGGCTACAGGCGTGATCGGCCTCGAGGCCTGACGGGGCTCCGTCTGAACGGCGCTTCACCCTGACGGGCTTCCGGCGGGGCCGACCGTCCGGTGCGCGTCCCTACATCCTTGGCGGCGGGCCGAAGCGCCCCTTTGCGGCGCGCGTGTCGTCGTCGTCGAGCTTCTTCTGGAAGTCGGCGTCCTTGGCCTCCTGGCGGTTGACCATCTTCCACACGACCCACGCCACCGCGGCCATGCCGGCGATGGCGAACACATAGCGGAGGATGGTGCCAAGCATGCCCATGCGGTCATCCTACTGCGCGACCCGCAGCGCGTGCTCGGCGGCGTGATTCGCCCGCGCCTTCACCGCGGCGTAGGCGCGCACGCGGGCCGCGTCGGGCGCGAGCGATGCGCGCGTGCGCACCGTGGCCGCACAGGCGGCGTCGACCGAGGCGAAGGCGCCGCTTCCCACGGCCGCCAGCAGCGCCACGCCGAACGCCCCCGAGGCGTCGCTCGCGAGGAGGCACACCGAGGCGTCGAACATCTCGGCGCACATCGAGCGCCAGAAGGGGCTCCGAGCGCCGCCGCCCGAGAGGCGGACCTCCCGCACATCGACGCCGAGCGCGCGCATGAGATCGACGTTGCCCGCGAGTCCGGCCGTGATGCCCTCGAAGGTCGCGCGCGCGAGGTGGTCGCGGCCGTGCGAGACATCGAGGCCTGCGAAGCCGCCGCGGATCGCCGGATCGGGGATCGGGCAGCGCTCGCCCGTGAGGTACGGCAGGAAGACGAGCCCATCGCTGCCGACCGCCACTCGCTGCGCGCGCTCGGCGAGGATGTCGTACGCGTCCACCCCGCGCGTGATGGCCTCGGCCACCGCGTCCTGCGCCAGCGTGTCGCGGAACCAGCGCAGCGAGCCGCCCGCGCTGAGCATCACGCCCATGAAGTGCCAGCGGTTGGGGATCGCGTGGCAGAAGGCGTGCAGCTCGCCGTTGGGCGTGGCGCGCCACTGGTTGCTCGCGGCGAACACCACGCCCGAGGTGCCGATGTTGCACGACACGGTGCCTTCGGCGCAGATGCCGCTGCCGATCGCGGCAGCGGCCTGGTCGCCCGCACCGCCGGCGATGCCGATGCCCGCGCGCAGGCCGAGCGCGTGCGCAGCGGCCGCGGAGAGGCGCGTGCTGTGCTCGGGCGACTCGGCGATGTCGGGAAAGAGTGCGCGCGGGAGCCGCATGATCGCGAGCATCCCGTCGCTCCAGGTGCGGCGCGCGCAGTCGAACACGGCGGTGCCCGAAGCATCGCTCGGTTCGGCCATGTACGCGCCCGACAGGCGGTAGCGCAGCCAGTCCTTGGGCAGCAGCGCCTTCGCGGTGCGCGCGAACGCAGCGGGCTCGTGCTCGCGCATCCACAGCAGCTTGGGCGCCTGGAAGCCGGGAAACACACGGTTGCCCGTGGTGCGGAGCACGGTGGCCAGCCCAGGCTCGCGTGCGTGCAGCGCCTCGCAGATGGCGGTGCTGCGCGAGTCGTTCCAGAGGATGCAGGGGCGGACCACTTCGCCGTGGGCATCGAGCGTCACGAGCCCATGCATCTGGCCCGACAGTCCGATCGCCTCGACGCGTGGTGCGGAGCCGGGCTGCGTGGCGCACGCCCGCGTCACGGCCGCCACGGTCGATGTCCACCAGTCCTCCGGGTCCTGCTCCGCCCAGCCCGGCTGCGGATACGACACGGGGTGCTCCACGGTCGCCTCGGCGACGACGGCCCCGGTGGTGTCGATGAGCACGCACTTGGTGCCCGAGGTGCCGATGTCGATGCCGAGGAAGAGCGGACCCTGCTGCATGGGATGCACTGTACCGCGGGGTCGGCGGGTTTCCGCCGCGATGCGCGGGCGTTGAATCCCGCGGGGAATGCGGGCGAAGCGGGCGCCATGTCCGAGGCGAGCACGGATTCCACGCCGCATGTCCCGTTGGGCCACGGCCCGCAACCCGGCGCGGGGATGGTGTCGGATGCATCGTTGGCAGCGCGGTCTGCAGCACGATCGGACGCCATGTCCACGCTTCCGCCGGAGCTGCGGGAGCGGTGCAGGGAGCTGCGGGCTGATGGATCCGCCGCCGGATCCGCATGCACCTCCCCGGATCCGGGCGCGCGCGGATCGACTCACGTCCTCTACTGGGTCCACCACGCCCTGCGTATCGACGAGAATCCCGCGCTCGAGGTCGCGGCATCGTTCGCGGCCGAGCGCGGTCTGCCGCTGCTCGTCTGCGCCACGGTGTCGACCGCGCATCGTCCGCTCACCGACCGCCACGTCGGGTTCTTCCTCGAGGGACTGCGGGAGTTCGCCATCGACCTCGCCGAGCGTGGCGTGGAGTGCGTGCTCTCCGCGGATCTCCGCGAGCCCGCGGTCGATGTCGTGGCGCGACTTGCGGACGGCGCCGCGGTGATCGTCACCGACGACTTTCCGGCGGTGCCGTTTCCCGCGCTGCTCGATGGGCTTCGGCAGCGGGTCCGGTGCCCGCTCGTTGCCGTGGACGGTGCATGTCTCGTGCCCATGAACGCGACGACCCACGCATACGACCGTGCCTTCGCGTTTCGCGATGCGACGGCGCGCAACCGTACGCAGCGGTTCTCCCGTCCGTGGACGGGGTCTCCATGGCCGGCCCTGCCGCGCGCAGCCATCGATCATGCATTCCCGCGGACAGACTGGGCGGCGCTCGATGTTGCGGAGACCGTCGCGTCGCTCGAGATCGACCACGCCGTTGGTCCGGTGGCCGATACGCCCGGTGGCTCGCGCGCGGCGGAGGCGCGATGGGCTGCGTTTCGCGACACGCGACTCGACGACTACGCGCGCGACCGCAACGACGCAGTGCTTCCCGCGACATCGCGCATGTCGGCGTACCTGCACTTCGGCATGATCTCCGCCATGCGCATCGCGCGCGAGGCGGCCGCGCACGGAGGGGAGGGTGCCGCCAAGTTCCTCGATGAACTCCTCGTGTGGCGCGAGTTCGCGTACCACTGGTGCCGGCATACGCCCGATCAAGCCTCGATGGCGGCGCTTCCCGCCTGGGCGCGGGCCACGCTCGACGCGCATCGCTCGGATCCGCGCGACGTCGTTCCACGCGAACGGCTGTCGCGGGGCTCCACCGGTGTCCGTCTCTGGGATCTCGCGCAACGCTCGCTGGTGGTGCACGGCGAGCTGCACAACAACCTGCGCATGACCTGGGGCAAGGCGATCCCGCAGTGGACCGCGACGCCCGAGGATGCGCTGGACACGCTCGTCGAATTGAACGACCGTTTCGCGCTCGATGGCGGCGATCCGTCGAGCTATGCGGGGCTTCTGTGGTGCCTCGGACTCTTCGACCGCCCGTTTGCGCCTGAGTGCCCAGTGCTCGGCCGCGTGCGTCCGCGCCCGATCGACATGCACGCGGATCGAGTCGATGTCGACGCGTACGAGCGAGTCGTCGCGCGGCCTGCGCACGGATTCGCGCACCGATCCACGGGCCCGCTTCGCGTCGCGGTGATCGGCGCTGGAATCGCAGGCACCGCCTGCGCGCGCACGCTGGCGGATCATGGCGTGACGGTGACGATCCTCGAGAAGTCACGCGGTCCCGGCGGCCGCATGAGCACGCGTCGCGGCGACGCGGGCGCGTTCGATCATGGCGCGCAGTACTTCAATGTGCGCGATGCGCGTTTCGGCGACCGGGTGCGCGATTGGGTCGAGCAGGGCGTGGTCGCGCGCTGGGATGGGCGTTTCGCCGAGGTCGACGAGGATGGCGTCCGTCCGTTGGACGCACCGCCGCGGTATGTCGGTGTCCCCGGCATGGGCGCGCTGTGTGGCCATCTCGCTTCGGGGGTCGCCATCGAGATCTCGACGAGGGTGCAGGATCTGCTGCGCACGGATCACGGATGGATGGCGACCACGCCATGCGCCGACGGATCGCTGCGTGCGCTCGGTCCGTTCGATGTCGTGCTATCGACCGCGCCTGCGCCGCAGAGCGCGGAGATGCTCGCGGTTGCGGCCCCAGCGCTCGCCGCCATCGCGCGGGCCGCGGACATGCGGCCGATGTGGTCGCTCATGCTCTCGTCGACGTCGCCGATCGCGCTGTCGTTCGACCATGCCCGCGTGCTCGACGACGGTTGCCCGCTGGCGTGGATCTCGCGCATCTCGAGCAAGCCCGGGCGCGTCCAGGATGGCCGCGATCGATGGGTGCTGCTGGCGCGCGACGCGTGGACGGTGGCGCACCTCGAGGATTCCGCGGACAGCGTCGCGGCTGAACTGGCCGCCGCGTTCTCGGCGCTCTGCGCGCGTCTCTCCGTCGCACTTCCCGCGCTGGACCATCTGTCCGCGCACCGTTGGCGGCACGCGCTTCCCGCGCGCGCGGGCGGTGGATCCAGCGCGTTTGACGCAGAGCGCGGCATCGGCATCGCCGGCGACTGGATGCGCGGTCCGCGTGTGGAGGACGCGTACCTCTCGGGCGTGTCGCTCGCGGGGCGTGTGCTCGGCGCTTCGTCACGCGTGTCCGGATCCGCGTTGCGGGGACAGTGATCAGACGCGCGCGGGCGCGGGGCGATCCATCACTTCTTCTTCGCAGGCTCGACGAACACCTTGCGGGCGTCGATCACGAAGGTGCCCTTGTCGTCGATCTCGCTCACGACTCCCTCGATCACGACGAGCCCAAGCGGCTCCAGGCCACCCGCCGACTGCGCGCCCACCTTGAGCGGCTTCCCGTCGGCGCCGGTGAACTGGATGGTGGCCATGTTCGCCTTCTTCGACTCGGGCGACTCGCAGCAGTAGTCCCACGGCTTGGAGCAGGTGTCGCCGGGAATCTCGTCGCAGCTGCGCAGTGATCGATCCGCGACCATGAAGACAGCCCGGTTCTTGACGAACGGCTCGCTGCGGCCTCCGATCTTCGCCTTCAGCACCACGGTGTCTCCGCGCTTGGCGGACTTCTTGAGGGCGGCCACATCCTTGGCGTCCTTGGGGGCCTCGGTGACGAAGACGGCTGGCGGAATCCGCGGGGACTCGGCCGGTGGCGTGGTGGGCGGGGCGAGGAAGAGCACGATGGATGCGAGGGCGGTGAGCATGGCTGGATCCTAGCTTCGGAGTGCGGACGGGATGGAGAGGACAAGGCAGCGGGCGATGGCGGGTAGGGCGCCGGTCACTCCGAGCAACAGGCCGGAAATGAGCGCGGAGAGCAACGCCACGGCATCGACGGCGATGCCGAACGAGCCCATCGTGAACTCGACGGCGATACCGTCGAGGAGCAGGAGGCCCGCGCCGGCGGCGAGCAGCGCCCCCGTGAGGCAGGCGACGGTCGACTCGAGGACGAGCGAGATGGCGATCGCGGCGCGGCTGAACCCGATCGCCTGCAGCGTGCCCACCTCGCGCACGCGCGATGCGAACGCGGCGTACATGCCGTGCACGCCGCCCAGCACTCCGCCGACGGCGACGAGGACGGCGGTTGCGAGCACCAAGGTGCGGATCGGCGAGAGGAATGCGGCGAGACGCTCGTAGTAGTCGCTCTCACGCATGGCGATGGTCTCGAGGTCGAGCCGCATGCTCGTGAATGCGTCGACATCGTCGAAGTCCGCGGATCCGAGGGCCGCGACCACGCACGAATGCGTGCTGCGCTGCGTGAGCTCGGCGAGGCGGTCGAGCCGCATCCACAGTTCCCCATGCATGGCCGTGCCCGGCGCCGCGAAAGTCCCGCAGATGGTGAATTCCTGTCCGGCGATGACGATGGTGTCGCCGATCGCGAGGTCGGTCGAATCGCTGAGGCGCGCGAGCGCACCTGGTGCCGCGGCGACCTCGTCCGCGCCCCGCGCGGGCCAGCGGCCCGCGGTCAGGCGCACCTGCGGATGCACGAGGAACGCCTCGGGTTCGAAGCCGCGCACCATCGCGGGAGGATGTTCGCCACCCGGGCCTTCCGTGGCGGCCGACACGGGAAGTGCGACATGGATCTCGGGGCTCACGGCCGGTTTGCCCGCGACCAGCAGCAGGCCGTCGATGTTGGCGGCGAGCACGGTGGCGGTGGATGGGGGAATCTCGCTGCGCTCGATGCTCTCCTCGCTTCCCGAGCCCAGCACCAGCGCGTTGCTCGCGAGCCCGCTGGCGGCGAACGAGCGCTCCATGCCGCGGCCGAACCCCACGGCGCCCAGCACCAGCAGCGATGCGAGCATGCTGCCACCCACCATGAGCGCCAACCGCTTGGGAGAACGGGCGAGGTTGCGGATGGCGTAGTCGAAGGGAAGCAGCCTCATGCCGACCTCAGTCCTTCGACGATGCTGCGGCGGGCTGCGGAGACCGCGGGCAGTGCGCTCGCCGCCAGTCCGACGGCGATGGCGGCAGCCGAGGCGCCCAGCGTCGTCGCAAGTGAGGGCCTGCACTCGACCAACACGCCCTCGGCGCCCATGGTGAAGTCGCCGAGCGTGAGTACGAGTGCCGCGGCTGCGGCGCCCAGCACGCTTCCCGCCACCGCGAGCGCCAGACCCTCGACCACGACCGACCACGCCACGAGCCCTGCGGAGAAACCGATCGACTGGAGGATGGCGATCTCCCGCGTCCTGCCCTCGAGCGAGAGCACGATGGCGTTGGCGACGAGTGCGAAGATGGCCGCGAGTGCCGCGAGTGCCAGGAGTCCCGCGAAGCGGGCGATGGTGACGAGGTCCTCCGCGGCGCGCGCGACGAATGCCTTCTCGGCGCGCGTGGAGGTGGGCGCCGCGTCGGCCGCGAAGCGCGCGTCGATCGCGGCCGCGACCTGCGCCAGTTGCCGTGGGTCCATGGCCTCCACCTCGAACTGCGTGACCTCGCCGCCTTGCACGCCGCCGAGCGACGACTGGAGGAACGGCAGCTGCACGAAGCAGGCGTTGCGGTCCTGCGCGCCCTCGGCCTCCACGATGCCGGTCACGGTGACGGTGATGCCCGCGGAGGCGAAGCGGTCGCCGACCGCGAGGCCGCGGCGTTGCGCGAGCGCGCTGCCCACGAGCGCGCCATCGCTTCGGCCGAGGAAGGCCGCCATGGAGCCATCGCGGAACCGCAGTCGCGGCGCCAGCACGCGCTCGGCATCGGCCGCGCGCACGCCGCGGAAGACCACCACATCGAGGCTCGTGCGGCAGTTGGAGACGGCGATCTGCATGGGAACGGCGCTGCGGACCCCGGGAATACCGAGGATGTCGGCGGTGTAGCGCTCGGGCAGACGGCTGGTGAACGGGCAGAAGCGGTTCGCGCGGTACACGATCAGCCGCGTGTCGCGCTCGTTGGCCTCCGTCGCGTCGCGCACACCCTGCTGCAGCGCGCGCTCCGAGCACAGCAGGAACACGGCCACCGCGATGCCCAGCACCGACAGCACGGCGCGCACCGGCGTGCGCGAGAGCATGCGCAGCGAGGCGTGGGCGATGCGGAGGAGCCTCATGCGCGCACCACCGTTTCGGCCAGCCGTCCCTTGTCGAGGTGGAGCTGGACCTGCGCGCGCGCCGCCGCCGCTGGGTCGTGCGTGACCATCACGATCGTGGCGCCGCGCTCCGTGCGCAGGCGCTCGAGGAGGTCGAGCACCATGTCGGCGCTCGTGCGGTCGAGGTCGCCGGTCGGTTCGTCGGCGAGGAGCAGCGGTGGGTCGGCGACGATGGCGCGTGCGATCGCCACGCGCTGTTCCTGCCCGCCCGAGAGTTGGCGCGGATAGTGCCCCGCGCGGTCGGAGAGGCCCACCGTCTCGAGCGCCCGCAGCACGCGGGCCTCGCGCTCGCGGCGCGAGAGCGGCTGCAGCAGCAGGGGGAGCTCGATGTTCTCGAACGCGGTGAGCACGGGCACGAGGTTGTACGACTGGAAGATGATGCCCACTTCGCGGGCGCGCCAGGCGGCGAGTTGATCGCGCGTCATGGCGGAGATCTCCCGAGGTCCGATCGCCAGTGTGCCGCGGGTGGCCGAGTCGATGCCCGCGAGGAGGTTGAGCAGGGTGGTCTTGCCCGAGCCCGATGGCCCCATGAGCGACACGAAGCTCCCGCGCGCGATGTCGAGATCGAGCCCCGCGAGGGGGACGATCTCGTTGTCTCCCTTGCGGTAGACCTTGGTGAGTCCGCGGCAGCGGATGAAGGTGTGGTCGGCACCGGTGGTCATGGTGCCTCCTCCTTGGCGCGCTCGCGCGGAGAGAGGAGCATGCCGTCGGGTGCGCCCGCATCGAACACCACGCGGTCGCCGCCCGCGAGGCCTTCGAGCACCTCGATCCAGCCGTTGCCGCGCTCCGTTCCCAGCGTGACCGTGCGTGCCGCCGCGCGCGCCAGCCGACCCTCGGGAACCGCCAGCAGCACCGTGCCGCGGTCGCCATCGCGCGCCCGCAGCGTCTCGATGGGAATGGCGACGGCCTCCGCGCGGCTGTCCGATGCCGCGGCGAGGATACGCACCCTCGCCAGCATGTCGGGCCTGAGCGCCTCGTCGGGGGACTCGATCGCAACCTTGCACTGCACGGTGTTCTTCTGGATGTCGCCGAGCGGCACGATGCGGCTGATCCTGCCGCGGAACACGCGGTCTGGCAGCGCATCCACGCGGATCTCGGCATCGAGCCCGACCGCGAGCCGCCCTGCGTCCTTGAGCGGCACATCGCAGCGCACCTGCAGCGCCGTGGGGTCGTAGAGGAGGAACAGCGCCTCGGAGTCGCCGCCCACGCGGCCCCCGGGAACAGCGTTGCGGCGCAGGACGGTTCCCGCGCGCGGCGCGCGGATCTCGCTGCGGTCGAGCGCCAGTCGCGCCTCGTCGCGGGCGGCGACCTCGGCATCGCGCGCGGCCGTTGCCGCGAGCAGCGCCGCCTCGGCTTCGTCGCGTGCGCGTGTCTCCTCGATGAGTTCGCGCTGCGCCGTGCGCGCCGCCTCGAGATCGCCGCGGGCGCGCAGTACGCGCGCCTCGCGCGCGCCGCGCTCGCTGCGAAGCGAGCGCGTCCGCGCTTCCATCGCCGCCACGCGGAGTCCGAGCCGCCGCGCCTCGCCCTCGGTCGCCGTCCCGGAGGCAACCAGCCTGGCCTTCCGCTCGTGCTCGTCGCGCGCCTCCGCCTCCATCGACTCCGCTTCGGCGATGTCGGCGGCGAGCTTGGACAGCATCGCCTCCGATTCGCCGAGCGCCGATTCCGCCTCGCGCACCGCGCGCGCC